>JADFNQ010000095.1 GCA_022563285.1 Chloroflexota bacterium
GCCTCCTGTATTATATGTCCGCGGCCAGTTGACGGCCGCGGACGAGTGGTGCGTGGCTGTGGTGGGCACCCGCCGCCCAACACCGTACGGCCGACAGGTAGCGGAAGAGCTGAGCTATCGGCTGGCCCAAAGCAGAATCTGCGTGGTGAGCGGGCTGGCGCGGGGGATAGACTCCATCGCTCATCGGGCGGCGCTGGACGCCGGTGGCCGCACGGTGGCGGTGCTGGCCTGCGGGCTGGACATCGTCTACCCACCGGAGCACGCCAAGCTGGCGCGGGAGATTATCGACCGGGGAGCGCTCGTCAGCGACTACCCGCTGGGGACACAGCCGCGGGGCGACTACTTCCCCCGGCGCAACCGCATCATGTCCGGCCTCAGCCTGGGCGTATTAGTAGTGGAGGGCGACTTCAAGAGCGGGGCGATGATCACGGCCCGGCTGGCCCTGGAGCAGGACCGGGAGGTGTTCGCAGTGCCGGGGAGCATCTTCTCCGCGCAGAGCCGGGGGACCAACTCCCTCATCCAAGACGGCGCCAAGCTCGTTCAAAAGGTGGAGGATGTGCTGGAGGAGCTAAACCTGACGATGGTGCCCCAGCAGATAGCAATGGAAGAAAGTATGCCGACGACGGATACGGAGGCGGCGTTGCTGCGTCATATAAGCAGAGAACCCGCGCACGTCGATGAGGTATGTCGGGAGAGCGGCCTCCCCATCGCCACGGTGAGCAGTGTGCTGGCGATGCTGGAGATCAGGGGGCTGGTCCGCCAGATGGGACCAATGTCCTACGTCCGGGCCAGGGAGGCGCAGGCTAGCTACGGAGGGTAGTTGAGGGTGACGAAGAGGAAGAACAAGAGCCTGGTGGTGGTGGAATCGCCAGCGAAGGCACGAACGATATCGAGAATACTAGGCCCGGAATACGAGATACGGGCTTCGGTGGGCCATGTACGTGACCTGCCCAAGTCGTCCCTCGGCGTGGACATCGAGCAGGGTTTCCAGCCCAAATACGTCATCCCCCGCGAGAAGGCCTCGGCCGTCAAGGAGATACGGCGGGCCGCGGAGAGCGCCGCCACCGTCTACCTCGCCACCGACCCCGACCGAGAGGGAGAGGCGATCGCCTGGCACCTGATCGCCGCCGCCGACCTGGAGGACAAGCCGCACAGACGGGTGGTCTTCCACGAGATCACGCCGGAGGCGGTGCGTGAGGCGTTCAGACACACCCGCGACATCGACATGCAGCTCGTGGATGCGCAGCAGGCCCGGCGCGTGCTGGACCGGCTGGTAGGCTACCGCCTGAGCCCCTTCCTCTGGAAGCAGGTCAGACGTGGCCTCTCCGCCGGCCGCGTGCAGTCCGTAGCGGCGCGGCTGGTGGCGGAGCGGGAGCGTGAGATCCAGAGCTTCACTCCGCGGGAGTACTGGACCGTTGATATTGACCTCGCCCAGGCCGAGAACGCGGATAAGGGGTTCCGCGCGCGCCTGGCAGGCTACGCGGAAGACAAGAAGCGCAAGCTGGAGATCGAGAATCAGATTGAGGCAGAGCGTCTGGTCGCCCTGCTCAAGGCTGCGGCCTACCGCGTCCTGGCCGTCCAGCAGAAGGTGCAGTCTCGCCGTCCGGCGGCGCCGTTCATCACCAGCACGCTCCAGCAGGAAGCATCACGGCGGCTGGGGTTCTCCGCCAAGCGCACGATGGCGGTTGCGCAGCAGCTCTACGAGGGGCTGCCGCTTGGTTCACGGGGTGAAGTGGGCCTCATCACCTATATGCGCACGGACTCCACCCAAGTAGCCAAGACGGCGCAGAGGGAGGCCCGCGAACACGTCGCCGCCAAGTTCGGCAAGGAGTTCGTCCCGCCATCACCGCGGGAGTACCGCAAGAAGGTCAAGGGAGCGCAGGAGGCGCACGAGGCGATCCGCCCCACCTCCGTGCTGCGTGAGCCCGAAGCGGTGCGTCGCTACCTGAACAACGACCAGAACCGCTTGTACATGCTCATCTGGCAGCGCTTTCTGGCCAGCCAGATGGCGGACGCCCAGTTCGACCAGACGGCGGTGGAGATCGAAGCGAAACCTGAGACCGGGTCCGATTCCCTGCTGCTGCGCGCCGTCAACACGCAGCTCCGCTTCGCCGGCTACCGACAGCTCTACGTGGAAGGCAGGGACAACGGCGACGACGAGGACAACGGCAAGACCCCCCTGCCAGACCTGGCCACGAACGACCCGCTGCGGTTGATGGACCTGTTCCCAGAGCAGCACTTCACAGAGCCGCCGCCGCGGTTCACTGAGGCCAGTCTGGTCAAGTCGCTGGAGGAGAAGGGGATCGGCCGCCCGAGCACATACGCGCCGACGGTAGCGACGATCCAGGACCGCGGCTACGTTGAGAGGGACGGCCGCCTGTTGCGGCCCACCGATCTCGGCTTCCTCGTCAACGACCTGCTCGTGGAGCACTTCCCGGACTTCGTGGACGAGGGGTTCACGGCGGAGATGGAGACCGAGCTGGACGAGATAGCCAGCGGGGAACGGCCCTGGCAGCCTGTCGTGGAGCAGTTCTACCGGCCGCTGGAACACGCTTTGGAGGCCGCCAAGGAAGTGGCCCCGCAGCGTGAAATGACTGATGTGAAGTGCGATAAGTGCGGCAAGCCGATGGTAGTGCGCTGGGGCCGCCGCGGCCAGTTCCTCGCCTGCTCCGGCTTCCCGGAGTGCCGCAACACCCGGCCGCTGGAGGGCGAAGAGGAGCCTCAGCCCGAACCCACCGAGGAGAAGTGCCACGAGTGCGGCGCAGAGATGGTCATCCGCAGCGGCCGTTTCGGGCGGTTCCTGGCCTGCACCCGCTATCCGGAGTGCAAGGGGCGCCGTTCGCTGCTGACGAAGACGGGCGTCTCCTGCCCGCGCGACGGCGGCGACCTCGTGGAGCGGCGATCCCGCAAGGGACGCACCTTCTACGGCTGCTTCAACTACCCGAAGTGCGACTTCGTCGTCTGGAGCAAGCCCCTGACCACGGCCTGCCCTCAGTGTGGCGGCCTGCTCACAGCGGAGCGGCAACAAGAGGAAGGCAAGCTAAAGGGACGCTGTTCCGCCTGTGACTGGCGGGGAGAGGTGACGGAGAAGGAACCGGCCCCAACTTCGGCCTGATGGAAGAGCTGCTAGAGGCTTACGTCCGTTACCTCACGGCGGAGCGTAACCTTTCGTCCTATACACTCAGGAACTACCGCAGCGACCTGTGCGACTTCGGCCGCTATCTGGACGCCGAGGAGGGCCTCGGGCCGCTGGAGGTGGACCGACAGTCGTTCCGGCGCTACCTGGCCCGCCTGCACGAGGCCGGCATCGCCTCGGCCAGCGTCGGTCGCAAGGTGAGCACAGTCCACGCCTTCTACCGCTTCCTCGTGCGTGAAGGCACCCTGGAGCGCGACCCGCTGATGGGCGTGAGCAGCCCCAGGCGGGAGCGGCGCCTGCCCCTGATCCTGGACAGAAGCCAGCTCACGGCGATCATCGAGGCCGCGGACTCGGACACGCCCCAGGGGCTACGCGATCGCGCCATCCTGGAGCTGATGTACGCGGCGGGCCTGCGGCTCGCCGAGGCGGTGGGCCTGGACGTGGGCGGTGTCGACCTCCGCGAGCAGCTGGCGCGGGTGCGCGGCAAGGGGAACAAGGAGCGCATCGTCGTCATCGGGCGGCCGGCGGTGCAGGCGCTCCAGCGCTACCTGCGGGCAGGTCGCCCCAAGCTGGCCCGGGAGGGAGAGGCGGCGCTGTTCGTGAACCGCGACGGCGGCAGGCTTTCCGGCCGCTCCGTGCAGAAGATCGTACGAAAGTTCGCCCTCCTGGCGGGCCTCGATCAACGCGTGTTCCCCCACCTATTTCGGCACTCCTTCGCCACCCACATGCTGGACGGCGGGGCAGAGCTGAGGGTAGTACAGGAGCTGTTGGGACACGCCAGCGCCAGCACAACCCAGATATACACCCACGTCACCGAGGAGCAGCAGAGGCGCGTGTATACTCAGGCGTTCTATAATCAAGTGCGGTTGAAAGCGCGCCAGCCGGAGGGGCAGACCTCCCGTCAAGAAAACGATGCGCATACTGCTGATCAACGGTCCTAACCTGAACCTCCTCGGCCAGCGGCAGCCGGAGATTTACGGCTCCGTCACCCTCCAGCAGATCGAAGAGAAGGTGCGGCAGCGGGCGGAAGAGTTGGGGGCGGAAGTCAGCACCTTCCAGTCCAACGACGAGGGGGAGATCATCGACTTCCTGCAAGAGCAGTCGGGCGGCGCCGACGGCGCCTTGATCAACGCCGGCGCCCTTACCCACTACAGCCTCGCGCTGCGCGATGCCCTGGAGGCGACCGGGCTGCCGTTCGTGGAGGTGCACATCTCGAATATTCACGCCCGGGAGGAGTTCCGGCACCACTCCGTACTTGCCGATATAGCGGTGGGCCAGGTGAGCGGACTGGGCTGGCGGGGCTATCTGGCAGCGCTGGAATCGCTGGTCGGCATCTTGAAGGAGCGCAGCGAATGAGCGAACGGCTGCGCCGTCTGAGGGAGCGCATGGCCGACGTGGGGCTGGACGGGTTCCTGGTGGGAGCACCGGTGGAGGACACGTTCCACACGCATGCGGCCAATCGGCGCTACCTCTCAGGCTTCACCGGCTCCATGGGCTGGCTGCTCATCACCACGGACGCCGCCTTCATCGCCGTGGATTTTCGCTACTTCGAGCAGGCGGAGCGGGAATCGCCCGACTTCACCCTGTTCCGGGCCAACGGCGGTATGGAGACTTGGCTGGGACAACTGCTGGGCGAGGCGGGGCTGATGGGCAAGCGTATCGGCTTCGAGCCAGCGGGCGCCACCGTTAGCGCCTTCCAAGCGATGAAGAAGGCGATAGGGAATATACCGACGGGGGAGCGGCCGAAGCTGCTGGCGGCGCCGCCGCTGGTGGAGGAGATGCGCGCCGTCAAGGAGCCGGACGAGATCGCCGCCATCCAGCGGGCGGTAGACCTGGGCGACGAAGCGTTTGAGTCCGTCGCCAATCGTATCGAGCCGGGGTGGACGGAGCGGCAGGTCGCCTGGGAGATCGAGAAGTACGCCCGCGAGCACGGGGCCGACGGCCTGTCGTTCGAGACGATCGTGGCGGCCGGGCCCTGGGGCGCGATGCCGCACGCCCAGCCCCGCGACCGTCCCATCCAGGCCGGCGAGCCCGTCGTCATCGACATGGGCGTGCGGGTTGACGGCTACTGCTCCGACCTCACCCGCACAATCACCGCCGGCGGGGAGGACGGGCGCTTCCGCGAGATATACGATATCGTACTGACGGCACAGTTGACGGCGGAAGAGCTGGTGCAGTCCGGCATGAACGGCGCTGAGGCGCATATGCTAGCCCACAACGTCATCACGGAAGCGGGATACGGCGAGAACTTCGGACACGGCCTGGGCCACGGCGTCGGCCTGCTGGTCCACGAGCTGCCGCGCCTGGCCAAGACGTCCAAGGACGAGCTGAAGGACGGCATGGTAGCCACCATCGAGCCGGGGGTCTACATCAGCGATTGGGGCGGAGTCCGCATCGAGGACATGGTGGTGATCGAGAACGGTAAGGCGCGGGTGATGAGCCGCGCGCCGAAGCTGGAAGGATAGCGGGGGAGATGATCGAGACCGGTGATCTGAAGAAGGGCGTAGCGCTGGAGATAGACGGCACCCTGTACCGGGTGCTGGACGTGGCCCACATCAAGCTGGGCCGGGGCACGGCGCAGGTGCGCATGAAGCTGCGGGACGTCCGCGCCGGCCACATCATCGAGCGCACGGTCATGGCGGGCGCCCGCTTCACGAGGGCGCGGGTGGAGCGGCAGCCAGCCCAGTACCTGTACA
>JADFNQ010000096.1 GCA_022563285.1 Chloroflexota bacterium
ATAACCGGCATCCCCGTCTCCCGGATGCTGGAGGGCGAGAGCGAGAAGCTGCTGCAGATGGAGGAGCGGCTGCACGAGCGTGTGATCGGCCAGGAGGAGGCGATCGTGGCGGTGTCGGAGGCGATCCGCCGTGCCCGCGCCGGGCTGAAGGACCCGCGCCGTCCCATCGGTAGCTTCGTCTTCCTGGGCCCTACGGGCGTGGGCAAGACGGAGCTGGCCCGCGCGCTCGCCGCCTTCATGTTCGACGACGAGGACTCCATGATCCGCATGGACATGAGCGAGTACCAGGAGCGGCACACCGTGTCCCGTCTCATCGGAGCGCCGCCGGGATACGTGGGCTACGAGGAGGGCGGCCAGCTCACGGAGCTGGTGCGCCGCCGGCCCTACCGCGTCGTCCTGTTCGACGAGTTCGAGAAGGCGCACCCGGAGGTGTTCAACATCCTCCTCCAGATACTGGACGACGGCCGCCTTACGGATGGCCACGGCCGCACGGTGGACTTCCGCAACACGGTAGTCATCATGACCTCCAACCTGGGAACGGAGGAGTTCCAGCGGCCGTCCCTGGGCTTCGTCCCCTCCGACAAGCCGAGCAAGTCGGAGAAGGAGAATCAGAAGAGCGCGGTAGAGAAGGCGCTGCGCCAGACCTTCCGGCCGGAGCTGCTCAACCGCATCGATGAGACGATCGTGTTCGACCCGCTGACGGAGGACGACCTGAAGCGTATCGTGGAGCTGCTGCTGGACGACGTCCGGGTGCGGCTGGCCGAGCGTGATGTGGGGCTGGAGCTGACTGAGGCGGCGAAGGAGGCGCTGGTGAAGGAGGGGTACGACCCGGTGTTCGGGGCGCGGCCGCTCCGTAGGACCATCGAGCGGCGGGTGGCCAACCCGCTGTCCCGCCGCATCCTGGCCGGGGAGTTCGCCGAGGGCGACACGGCGTTGGTGGGCCACGGCGACGGCGAATACACGTTCGAGCGGAAGAAGGCGCCCGCGAAGGCGAAAGCGGCGGCCAAAGCCGCGAGCTAGGGGCGGGGCCGCGCGATCGGCCCCAGAAGCTATACGGAACCTGGTGCTAGGAGCACAAGCCGTCGATCATGATGTGCCGGCTGCATCGAGCTGCCTGCGCCGGCAGATAGCTGCAGGCTGAGTGGCCGGCCGGAGAGAATCGGTCCAACCGCTGGACAAGGCACGAGAGTTGACCTACTGCAGCCAGCGCCTGCGTGCGTACCACCCGCCCGCTGCCACGGCGACGGCCGCCGCAGTTATGCCGCCGGCAATGGCGGCGTAGGGCAGAGACGACGAGCCGGCGCCATCCCCAGGGCTAACGGGGCCGCCCGAGCTGTCAACGAGCACTTCTGCGATGCCGCCGACAGCGGCCGCGAAGTGAGTTCTGAAGAACGCATCAAGGGGTGTTTTTTCGGTCGGTGCCTCGGGGGGGTTCTTCTCCCCCTTTACAAATGCGCCGCCTAGATATGTATTGGCCACCGTACTCAGACAAGTCCGGGGGCCATCCACCAGCATGAGGGCGTACTTGACACCTGGCGTTAAGCTTACTGGAGTGGGTAGATCAACGTGATTCTCCCCCTGCACCAATGCGTCGGTAAAGTTCGTCAGGGCCACCTTAGACGCCCAGTGCCAGATCTCTATTGTATATGTGTCTGCTGGGCATAAAGACGAGGTCCCGATTACAATATCAAATCCTGTAATATTGTCTACAGTCGGTGTGAAGGTCTGGCCAATCGGCATTCCATGGGAATTCTGCGTACCACTTAGCTGCTCCTGGTCAACGGGGTCGGTGTGGGTGTGGGCAGCGAGCGCCAGCCCCCCAGTCATAGCGATTATCCCCACCACCAGGGCCAGCACCGCCAGAACCACGAACTTTCGCATCACCGCACCCCTTTCCGCCCCGCCCAGCGGCGGGGCCGCTGTTGCCCTCAGTCCCCTACTCGACGGCCCGCTAAATAAAAACCGGCGACGAGCCGTCGCCGATTCTCCACATCCGAGATCGAGCGGTTGCGGGCCCCCACCACCTCCTCTCGGCCGGCAGCTGAACGTATGAACCTAGGCAGGACTCATATTATGTTTAGGATCGCTCGATGTCAGTCGGGCAGAGTACTGACTTTGTGTGGGGTATTGCCCTGCGCAGACATGGGAATAGCCTCAGGGGCGGGCCGGTGGGACGTACCGCCTGGGGCGGGGACGGGGCCGTCCGGTCAACGGATACCGAGCGCCTGCCTACCGGTAGGCAGGGATAAACGGATGATCCCGTCCCCTCTGACTGGCGACCTGAAAGTCGCCGCTACAGGGGTTCCGGTGGTTGGTTTGTCCCTAGGCCTTGGCGACGGGCTCCGCCTCGTCGCGGCGCAGGGAGCGGACGCGGGCGCGCAGGAAGGAGGGGACGGTCTCCTGGACTCGCTCCACCGCCTCGCGCACCTCCCCGAAGTTGCGGCGTATCACCTCGCGGCCTTCCCGCTGTGACTCCGCCAGGTCCTCCAGGAACTCCTGCCAGAGGGCCAGCCGGCGCGCCTGGCCGTTCGCCACGGCCTCTGAGGCGGACTCGTACAGCCCGATGATGTCAGTGGGGCGCTGGGCCCAACCCCCGGCCACATTCGTCCAGTCGTGGGCGCCCTGGCGCACGCCTTCGATGACGCTACGGGCGAAGCGGTGATAGCGCTCGTTGGCTCCCTTGACCGTGTCGAAGGTGGACTCCTGACGTTCGCTGATCGCCTCAAACAGGCGGTCGATGCTGTTGCGGGCACTCATGATCTCGCTCCTTGGGGTGCTCTCGGGCGGCCAACCTCAATTAGACCCCGCGAACCGAACTGATGTCAACGGTAAATGGGGCCGGAGCCGCCGATTCCCACAGATAGTTCATATCGCCGCCGCCAGCCGTCTGCGATAATAGTATGAGCAGGGGCGGTCCTGCATCTCCATCGCCGGTTCGCCGCGAACACAAGGAGGCGAACAAATGGCATCGTGGGAATACAAGGTCGCTTATGTAGACTTCCGGGGACGCATATCCTCGGAGGGTTCGGAGTTCATCCGCCAGCCGGGTGAGCACCGCACATCGTTCGTTCGGCGCTACCTGGACGTACTGGGCCAGGAGGGCTGGGAGACGGCGGCGGTGCAGCCCTTAGGCAGATTCGGGACGAGCTACTTCGTCTTCAAGCGGCCCGGCAAGGCCGCAAAGAAGGAAGGTTAGCCCGTACGCAGCGGATAGTGAGTCTGGTCTGACGCGCGGCTGACGGCGATGAAGGCAGGGCCGCCCTTAGCTGCTGCGCCGGGGCCTGCCCCCGCCTGGCGGAGCCAGATTGCGTCTCCTATAATAGATGAGAGCCGTGCAGCTTCGTTGAAGCGCTCGTACGGGGCGGAGTATATCTTTTGCGCATCGCTTTCGGTAGCGACGAACGAAATCACCTGACCGATACCATCGAGCAACTGCTGCGGAGCCGGGGCCACAAGGTGGAACTGGTGGGGCCACCGGCGGGCGAGCCGTTGCAGTGGACGGACGTGGCGCGGGCCGTGGCTGAGCGCGTCTCCTCGGCTCAGGCCGATGAGGGCGTGCTCTGCTGCTGGACGGGCACGGGCGTATCCATGGCCGCCAACAAGGTCCCGGGCGTACGGGCTGCCCTCTGCGCTGACGCGGAGACGGCCCGCGGCGCCCGCGCCTGGAACGAAGCCAATCTGCTTTGCCTCAGCCTGCGTACTACCACCGAGGCCCTAGCGTCGGAGATTCTGGAGGCCTGGTTCTCCGCTTCCGCCGACCCGAGCGAGGCGGAGAACGTAGAGAAGCTGAAGAAGCTGGACGGGCGCTACCGGTCAGCGGCGGCGCTAGCGCTGACAGAAGAGGGGAAGGGGAGGGTTTAGTGGCTGAAGAGGAGTCGAGGAGAAGGAGGCGCGGCCGTCGTCGTGGCCGCCGTGGCGGTCATCCAGCCGCTGGGCCGCCTGAGGAGAGGCCGGAGGAGGAGCAGCCCGAAGAGGAGGAGACCCCATCGCGGGCACGGTTCCGCTTTGGATTTAGACTTGGCCGCGGAAAGCGCGGCCACGAAGAAGGTGATAAGGAAGAGGAAGAAGGGGCGGTCGGCGAAGAGAAGGTAGAGGAGCGCCGCCGCGAGGATCGTGAGGGGCGGCCGGTCGCCGCGGCGCCCAGAAGCGTCTCACCCCTGAGCTTCTGGCGTCGGGGGCGGGCCCGGACGTTCCGTGAGCAGCCGATGCCCAAGCGGACCGTGGGGCGAACATGGCGGCGCATCCGCGGCCTCTATTTCCCGCCCTGGGTACCGGTGATGTTCATCATCGTCGTCGTGTTTGGCATCCTGGGCCTGCTGTTCTTCGCGCGGGGTGCAACCGGGGCGCCCCGCGTCAATGACCACTGGCACACCACGTACCAGGTGTTCATCTGCGGCCAGCGCCAGCCCAACTTCCCTGAGTGGAGTGCCGGTGTCCACACTCACGCCGACGGCGTTATCCACATGCACCCGTTCCTTCCCTCGGAGGAGGGGGCGGGCGCCCGCCTGGTGAAATGGTTCGAGTACGGTGGCGGCAAGCTCACCCAGACCGAGATGCGGATGCCCGGCAACCGCACGGAATACAAGAACGGCGACACCTGCTCCGATGGCTCGGAGGCGTTCCTCAAGGTTATCGTCAACGGCCAAGAGCTGGAGAGCTGGAACCGCTACATACCCGACGACGGCGACCGTGTCCGCATCGAGTTCGGTACGGGGGGGGAGACGGAGGCCGTTGAGGAGGACCGGACGGTAATCGCCGAGGCCGAGGCGACGCGGACGGTGGAGCTGGAGATAACCGATGTCGGCGGTGATGAGAGCACCACTGCCTTCGAGCCCGCTACCATTGAACTCAGGCGGGGAGAGACCGTCAAGTTGGTGGTGACGAACAGGGGGGAGATATCTCACAGCGTCCGGGTCGCCGGCCCGGACGGCGTGTATGACACCAGCGACGATTACGTGGCCGTCCCTGCTCCCGAGAGGGACATCATCAGGCCCGGCGAGGAGGGTTCGGTCGTCGTCCGCTTCGACGAGGAGGGCGAGTTCGAGTTCAAGGACCCGTCGGTGATCCCTGACGCCACCGGGACGTTTGTGGTGGCGGGAGAGCTGGAGGAGGCGCCTGGGGCGGGCACCCCAGAGGCGGGCACTTCGGAGGCTGTTGACGTCACCCTGGACGTGGAGGTGGGCGATAACTTCTTCCAGCCCGCCGAACTGGAGGTTGAGGCGGGACAGAAGTTCCGGATCAAGCTCACCAACAACGGGGAGTTCGTCCACAACCTGCGCATAGACGGGCTTGACGGCGCCTTCGAGACCGCGGACGACCTGACATCAACCCCGGCCCGCCCGAAGGCCGGAGAGGACGGGGAGCTGGTGGGCCAGATCGATAAGCCGGGCGTCTACAGCTTCCGCGATGACTTCCACCCGACGGAGGCGGTGGGGACGATCACCGTCAAGTAGGAGGGCGGCAGGCGCGGTCCGCCGCGCCGTAACCGGTGCCCGGTGGGACGTTCTTCGACGGTTCACGCTGGCTCCTGATCCGGCTGCTGGGATACTGCTAGCGCTGGCGGATCCCGCGGCTCGGAATCGGCGCTCATACCAGCTCGATTGTAACCGAAGCGGCTGTGCGACCGTCATCTTGACAGAGGCTTGGTGGGCTTTATACTGGTGGCGCCTCTAGCGCCTGCGGCAAGAGTGGTAGTGCGGGGGGTAGAGGAGTAGATATGCCGGTAGTGACAATGACCGGGTCGATCGCTAGCGGCGCCCGCGAGATCGGGCGGGCCGCTGCCTCTCTCCTGGAGATC
>JADFNQ010000097.1 GCA_022563285.1 Chloroflexota bacterium
TCAACGTCACGCCTAACCACCTGGACCGCTTCTCCTGGGATCAGTACCGTGACCTGAAGCGCAACCTCTACCGGTTCCAGACGGCCGAGGATGTGGCCGTCTTCGGCTACGACGACCCGGAGGCGCGAGCGATGGCCGCGGAGGCGAAGGGGGCGCGCGTCTGGTTCAGCCTGGGCGAGGAGATCCCCGGCGACGGTGTCTACGTACGCAACGGCGAGGCCCGCTACCGCCGTGGCCGCTACGACCAGCCCCTGTTCCCGCTGCGGTCCGTGCGTTTGCGCGGCCGCCACAACCGCCAGAACGCGGTAGCCGCGGCCGCGGTGGCCTGCGCCTGCGGCGTCACCCCGGAGGCGATCGCCTTCGCGGTGGAGTCGTTCGCAGGCGTGCCGCAACGGCTGGAGCGCGTGGCGACGCTGGACGGAGCCGACTACTACAACGACAGCATCGCCACCACGCCGGAGCGCACCCTGGCCGGCATCCGCTCCTTCGATGAGCCCGTGGTGCTGCTCCTGGGCGGCCGCGACAAGCGCCTCCCCCTGGAAGAGCTGGCCGGCGAGGCGCTGCGTCGCTGCCGGGCCGTAGTCCTGTTCGGGGAGTCGGCGCGGAAGCTGGAGGCGGCGTTGCGGGCGGCAAAGCGATCGCACCCCAAGGGCGCACGCATCGTCCGCACAGCCACCCTCGACGAGGCGTTCGAGGCGGCGCGCGCCGCCTCCCGGCCGGGCGACGCCGTGCTCCTTTCACCCGCCTGCACCAGTTTCGACGCCTATGAGAATTTCGAGCGCCGCGGCGAGCACTTCAGCTCACTGGTCGGCCGCTACGCGAAGAAGGCGCAGCCATCGCTGCCGTAGAGGGCGGCCGCCTGCGACCGGGCCAGCCGGACTACCTCCTGCTGGTGGCCACGGCGATGCTCCTGCTGGCGGGGCTGCTCACCGTGTACACCTCCAGCTTCGCCGTGGGCTACCTGGAGTTCGGCAACACCAACTACTTCGTGATGAGGCACGCGTTTTTCGCTCTCGCCGGCGCGGCGGCGATGATCTACTTCATGCGGCTGGACTACCGCCAACTGCGCTACCTAGCGGCGCCGATGATGATAGTAGCCTTGCTAGGGCTGCTGGCGGTACTCATTCCTGGCGTCGGCGTGGAGCGGAACGGGGCCCGCCGCTGGCTGGAGCTGGGCCCGATAACATTCCAGCCGAGCGAGTTCGCCAAGCTGGCGATCATCATCTACATCGCAGCCTGGCTGGCCGGCCGCCGCGAGAACATCAACAAGTTCAACCTGGGCTTTGTGCCGTTCGTGCTGATGGTCAGCGTCGTGGGCGGCCTGGTCATCGTGGAGCCGGACATGGGCACTGCCGTGATCATCGTGCTCACCACGAGCACGCTCTTCTTCGTCGCCGGGGCGCCGCTCAGCCACCTGGCCTTACTCATCGGCAGCGGCGGCGCCGTCACATATATCATGGTCCTGGTGCAGGACTACCGCCTGGACCGCATCACCTCCTTCGTCTCGCCGGAGGCAGACCCCCAGGGTAACGGCTTCCACATCCTCCAGCTGCTGATCGCCCTGGGCAGCGGCGGCGTCACCGGCCTCGGCTGGGGGGTGAGCCGCCAGAAGTTCTTCTACGTCCCCGGCGCCCACACAGACGGCGTCTTCGCCATAATCGGCGAGGAGCTGGGGTTCATCGGCCTGCTGGGCGTCCTGGGGCTGTTCGCCTTCTTCGTCTTCCGCGGACTCAAGGCCACTGTCGCCTCCCGGGACCAGTTCGGCACGCTGCTGGGGGTAGGCATCGTGAGCTGGATCGCCTACCAGAGCCTGATCAACATCGGCGGCATCACCCGTTCGATCCCGCTTACCGGGGTGCCGCTGCCCTTCCTGAGCTACGGAGGCTCCGCCCTAATCGCCGTAATGGCCGGGGCGGGCGTCCTTCTCAGCCTCTCCCGCTACGGCCACGACCGCTCGTATGTCGACCGTCCGAAGCCGCGGGCGCAGCGCTACGCCCGGCGCGGCCAGCAACTGGGGAGGGATGTGGCATGAGGCTGGCCGTATGCGGCGGCGGCACCGGCGGCCATGTGTACCCCGCCCTGAGCATCGCCGCCGCCGCCGAGCGCGAGCTGCCGCCGGGCGAGAAGCTAGATGCGCTCTACCTGGGCTCACAAGAAGGCGTGGAGGCGGAGCTGGTGCAGCAGGCGGACGTCCCGCTGCGCCGCGTATCCTCCGGCCCTATCCGCGGCCGCAACCCCTGGGAGCTGGCCCGCAACGCCGCCCGCATGGCGGTGGGCGTGGCCCAGGCCCGCAAGGCGCTGTCGGAGTTTGCTGCGCAGGCGGTACTGTCCACGGGAGGCTACACCAGCTTTCCCGTGGCCCTGGCCGCCCGCTCCCGCAAGATCCCCATCGCCCTCTATCTGCCGGACGTCTATCCCGGCTGGGCGATCCGGGCCATCGCCCGTCTCGCTCGGCGCATCGCGGTCACGGCCCCTGAGACGTTGCGCAAGCTGCCCGCCGACAAGACTGTCGTAACGGGCTACCCGGTCCGCGAGGAGTTCTGGCGGGTGAACCGCCCGGAGGGACGCGAGCGACTGGGGCTGGACCTCGAAGAGAAGGTCCTGTTCGTCGCCGGCGCCTCGCAGGGGGCGCACAGCATCAACAAGGCGGTGGCAGATAACCTGCGCAGCCTCCTGGAGTTATGTGAAGTCGTCCACGTCAGCGGCCGCGCCGACGAGGCCTGGCTTACCGGCCTGGCGGAGGGGCTGCCGGCCAGGCTCCGCCCCCGCTATCACCTGTTCGGATACCTGCACGAAGATTTCCCCTGGGCGATGGCGGCGGCGGACCTGGCCCTCTGTCGCGCCGGCGCCTCCGTGCTCGGAGAGCTGCCAGCCGTGGGCCTGCCCGCCGTCCTTGTGCCCTACCCTTACGCGGGCGCCCACCAGCGGCTAAACGCCCGCCACCTGGCGGATAACGGCGCCGCCATCATCCTTAAAGACCGCGACCTGGGCTCCATGCTAGCCCTCGTGGGTGGCCTCCTGCACGACAGCGCTCGACTGGACGAGATGAGCCAAGCGTCACGGCGGCTGGCCCGGCCGCATGCCGCCCGCGACGTCGCCCGGCTGATACTTGAGCTGGCGAGGTCATGAGGACGGCCGTGGAAGCGATACCGCAACGGGTGCACCTGGTGGGCGTGGGCGGTATCCACATGTCGGGCATCGCCCAGATCCTGCGCGCCCGCGGGCACACCATCTCCGGCTCTGACCTCTACCTGACACCCCTAACGGAGCGGCTGCAGGCGCTGGGAGTCACGGTGAGCCGCGGCCACGACGCCGCCCACGTGGGTGCGGCGGAGCTGGTCGTTTACACCTCCGCCGCCCACGAAGACAATCCGGAGCTGGTGGAGGCGCGGAGCCGCGGCCTTCCCGCGATCAAGCGGGCCGAGATGGTGGCCCGCCTCATGGAGGGGAAGCGCAGCATCGCCGTGGCCGGCAGCCACGGCAAGACCACCACCTGCTCCCTCATCGCCTTCATGCTCTGGCAGGCGGGCCGCTCGCCCACCTTTATGCTGGGCGGCGAGATGATCGACCTCGATACGAACGCCATGCCGGGCGATGGCCCGGACTTCGTCGTGGAGGCGGACGAGTTCGATGCCGCCTTCCTCAACTACCACCCGGACATCGCCCTAGTCACCAACGTGGAGCCGGACCATCTGGACGTCTACGGCTCCTACGACAGGCTGAAGGACGCCTTCCGCCAGTTCCTATCCCAGGTCAAGCCAGACGGTTACATCGTGGCCTGCAGAGAAGACCCTGCACTGCGGGCCATCCTGCTAGAGACCGTAGGAGACGAAGTGAACCCCCCCGTCCACGTCGTCTCCTACGGTCTCGACCCCTCTGCTGAATGGCGTGCGGAAAATATTTCGCTTAAGGGTGTAGACGGGTATACTTTTGTGGTAAAATGCGGCAAACAGGTCTACGGGACGTTCGAGACGCGACTGCCGGGAATCCATAACGTGAGCAACGCCCTGGGGGCGATAACAGTGGGGAGCGTACTCGGCCTGCCGCCGGAAACGGTTCAGCGGTCGGTGGCCGAGTTCCGCGGCGTCCGCCGCCGCTTCCAGCAGATCGATGAGGCCGCCTCAGTCACAGTCATGGACGACTACGCGCACCACCCCACGGAGGTACGCGCCACCCTCGCCGCCGCCCGCGAGCGTTTCCCCGGCCGCCGTCTGGTCTGCCTGTTCCAGCCCCACACTTACAGCCGAACCCGCTACCTCCTGGACGGCTTCCGCACCTGCTTCGCCGACTGCGACCTGCTGCTCTTAACCGATACCTACGCCGCCCGCGAGGAGCCTTCGGCCGGCATGGACGCGCAGCAGCTAGCCGGAGAGATCCGCGAGCCATCTGCCCGCTACGCCGGCGACCTGGAGCGTTCGGCCGCTGCCGTCGCCGACCTGCTGGAGCCGGGAGACGTCTTCTTCACTATCGGCGCCGGCGACGTCGAGAAGGTCGGCCCGATCGTCCTGGAGGCGCTGAAGAGACGATGAACGAAGCGTTCTTGGACGAGCTGCGAGCGCTGGGGCCCGTCCTCCTGGACGAGCCGCTGTCCCGCCATAACACGTTTGGCATCGGCGGGCCGGCCGACGTCTACTTCGCCGCCCACAGCGAGGAGCAGCTCCGGGACGCCCTGCGGGCCGCCCACCGGCACAGCCTTCCCGTATTCATCCTGGGCGCCGGCTCCAACGTCCTCATCCTGGACGGCGGCATTCGCGGTCTGGTAATCGAGAACGCGACCGATCATGTGGAAGGCCCCGTGCCGAACGGCGCCGGGTTCAAGGTGCGCGCGGCCAGCGGCATCAGCTTCGCCGCCCTGGCCCGCCGGCTCTCCTTCACCGGCTACACTGGGTTGGAGTGGGCCTGCGGCATACCGGGCACCCTGGGCGGCGCCGCCGTGTACAACGCCGGCGCCTACGGCAAGTCCCTCCTGGATGTCCTCAAGGGCGTCCGCATAGTGGACCCGCAGAACGGGATCGTGGAGATGCGGCCCCAGGAGCTGGCCCTGGACTACCGCAACAGCGCGTTCACCCGCGGCGCCCTGAGGGATCACGTGGTGCTCTCCGTGGACCTAGCGCTGCAGAAGGGCGACCCGGACGAGCTGCGGGCCCGCGTTCGCGAGCTGGACGCCCGTCGCCTGGCGGCCCAGCCGCGGGGTCGCAACGCCGGCTCCATGTTCAAGAACCCGGCGGAGCACCCCGCCTGGTGGCTCGTCGACCAGGTGGGGCTGCGCGGGCACCGCATCGGCAACGCAGAGATATCCCAGCAACACACAAACTTCTTCCTCAACCTAGGCGGGGCCAATGCCACCGACGTCCTCGCTCTGATGGAGCTGGCCCGCTCCCGGATTCGCGAGCGCTTCGGCATCGAGCTGGAGAACGAAGTGGCGATGGCGGGAGAGCCCTGATGGCGATGAGGCGTCTGAAGGTCGGCATCCTGTTCGGCGGAGCATCAGCCGAGCACGAGGTGTCTGTGGTCTCCGCTCAGGCGGTGATGGCCGCCCTGGACGCGGACCGCTTCCAGGCCGTGCCCATCGGCGTGACGAAGCAGGGGACCTGGCTCACCCCGGCCGACACGGAGCGCGCCCTCACCGCCATACGCTCCGAGAAGTTCCGCGCCCTGGAAGAGCCCCTGGGGAAGGGCATCTTGCACCGCACCCAGGCGCTGGGCGCCCTGCGCCGCATCGACGTCGTACTCCCGCTCATCCACGGCACTAGCGGTGAGGACGGCGCCCTCCAGGGGTTCCTGGAGCTGGC
>JADFNQ010000098.1 GCA_022563285.1 Chloroflexota bacterium
TCGCCAGGGAGCGGCCGCTGGCGGGGTTGCGGGTATCGGCCTGCCTGCACGTGACCACGGAGACGGCGAACCTGATGCTAGCCCTGCGCGACGGCGGCGCCCAGCTCGCCCTCTGCGCCAGCAACCCCCTGTCCACCCAGGATGACGTGGCGGCCGCCCTGGTAGCGATGCACGGCATCCCTGTCCACTCCGTCCGTGCCGAGGACGACGAAACGTACTACCGCCACATCCACGCCGTCCTGGACCAGAAGCCCCAGGTGACGCTGGACGACGGCGCCGACCTGGTGGCGACGCTGCATAAGGAGCGACGCGAGCTGCTGGAGGGCGTCCTCGCGGGCACGGAGGAGACGACGACGGGGGTGCTCCGCCTGCGGGCGATGGCCACCGACGGCGCCCTCGGCTACCCGATCGTGGCCGTGAACGAGGCGGACACCAAGCACATGTTCGACAACCGATACGGCACCGGCCAGAGCACCATCGACGGTATCACCCGCGCCACGAACGTCCTCTGGGCGGGCAAGAACGTTGTGCTTTGCGGATACGGCTGGTGCGGACGGGGTGTGGCGATGCGGGCGAGCGGCCTGGGCGCCAAGGTGATCGTGACGGAGGTCCAGCCGGTGCCGGCGCTGGAGGCGGCCATGGACGGCTTCCAGGTGATGTCGCTGGCTGAGGCGGCGCCCATCGGCGACATATTCATCACCCTCACCGGCGATATCAACGTGCTGGATGTGCACCACTTCCAGGCGATGAAGGACGGCGCCATCCTCGCCAACTCCGGCCACTTCAATGTGGAGCTGAACATCAAGGGGCTGGAGGAGATGAGCGAGACGAAGCGCCGCATCCGCGATCACATCGAGGAGTACCGTTTGATGGACGGCAAGCGCCTGTACCTGCTGGGTGAGGGCCGCTTGATCAACCTGGCGGCGGCGGAGGGCCACCCGGCGAGCGTCATGGACATGAGCTTCGCCAACCAGGCCCTCTGCGTGGAGTACATCGCCACCAGGCCTCAGCGCCTGCCGGTGGACGTCTACACCGTACCCACAGAGATCGACCAGGAGGTGGCACGGCTGAAGCTCGCATCCATGGACATCACGATAGACGAACTGACGGAGGAGCAGCGGGAGTACCTCTCCTCCTGGGAATCAGGCACGTAGGCAAGGAGGAACTGCTATGACGATGACGTTTATGAGCTCGCCGTCTATGTATATGACCTCGGAGTCCGTCACGGAGGGACACCCCGACAAGCTCTGCGACCAGATAGCGGACGCCATCCTTGATGAGATCCTCGCCCACGATCCCAAGGCTCACGTGGCCTGCGAGGTGACGACCACCACCGGCCTCGTGGTCATCCTCGGCGAGATCTCGACCCAGCATCATGTGGACTACACGGGCATAGCGCGCCAGGTCATCCGCGATGTCGGCTACACGAAGCCGGAGTACGGGTTCGACGGCGATAGCTGCGGCGTCATCGTCTCCATCAAAGAGCAGTCCCCGGAGATAGCGGCCGCCGTCGGCGCCGATGAGGGCGCCGGCGACCAGGGGATCATGATGGGCTTCGCCTGCACGGAGACGCCGGAGCTGATGCCGCTGCCCATCAACCTGGCCCATCACCTCTGCCTGCGCCTGGCCGAGTGCCGCAAGCAGGCCGTTCTGCCCTACCTGCGGCCGGACGGCAAGTCACAGGTGACAGTAGAGTACTCCTACGGGGCCCCCAAGCGAGTGCAGGCGGTAGTCATCGCCGCCCAGCACGACCCCAACGTCGGCGGCAAGCAGTTGTGGGACGAGATCACGGAACACGTGATCAAGCCGGTCCTTGGGCCCTGGATGGACGATAATACGGACATTCACGTCAACCGCAGCGGCTCCTTCGTCGTGGGCGGGCCCGCTGGGGACTCCGGACTGTCCGGTCGTAAGAACATCGTAGACACGTACGGCGGCATCGGCCGGCACGGCGGCGGCTCCTACTCCGGCAAGGACCCCTCCAAGGTCGACCGTTCCGCCTCCTACGCCGCCCGCTGGGTGGCGAAGAACCTGGTGGCGGCCGGGTTGGCCGACCGCCTGGAGGTGGAGCTGTCCTACGCCATCGGCCACCCTCAGCCCCTGGGAATCTCCATCGAGACGTTCGGCACTCACAAGTTCGACCACGGCGCCATGCTGGAGCTGGTCAAGGAGCACTTCGACCTCAGCCCGCAGGCGATCATTCGCGACCTCGATCTCCGGCGGCCGATCTACCGGGCGACCTCGGCCTACGGCCACTTCGGCCGCAGCGACATCGACGCCACCTGGGAGCGGACGGACAAGGCGGAGGCGCTGCGCCGGGCGGCGGGCTTGCCGGACCCGAGTGTGAGCGAGACGCAGCGCGCCTAGCGAGCCGTGTACGCCCTTATCATCGCCGGGGGCGAGGGCGAGCGCCTGCGCCCCCTCACCAGTGACCGGCCCAAGCCGATGATCGAGGTGGCCGGCAAGCCGATCCTGGAGTACCAGATACGGTGGCTCGCGGGCGAAGGCATCACGGACGCAGTCCTGCTGTGCGGCTACAAGGCGGAGGTCATCCAGGAGCACTTCGGGGACGGCTCGCGCTTCGGGCTGCGGGTCCACTACTCCCTGGAGGAGGAGCCGCTGGGCCGCGGCGGCGCCCTCCGGCTGGGCTCCCGCCTCCTCCCCCCGGACGAGGACGTAGCCCTGGCACTCAACGGCGACATCCTGACCAACCAGCCGCTTCAGCCCCTCCTGCGCTACCATCGGCGCAAGAACGCCACCGCCACGGTCATGCTCACCCGCCTCCGCAGCCCCTACGGCATAGCCCGCCTGGACAGGGCGGGCCACATCGTCGCCTTCGACGAGAAGCCGCTGCTCTCCCACTGGATTAACGCCGGGCTCTACGTGTTGACGCGGGAGTTCTTTCGACGCGCGCCGCAGCGGGGAGACCACGAGACGACGACCTTCCCCGAGCTGGCCGCTGAGGGGAAGCTGTTCGGCTACCGCAGCCGGGCCTACTGGCGAACGGTGGACACGTTCAAGGACCTTACGGAGGCCGCCGCGGAGGTGCGGGAGATGGCCCCCGTATGACCGCATCCCCGATCCGCTTCGGCACCGACGGCTGGCGAGCTATCATCGGCGAGCAGTTCACATTCGATAACGTACGCGCCTGCGCCCAGGCTACCGCGCTATACATCAAGGAGGCCGGGCTCGCCGCCCGTGGCATGGTAGTAGGCTACGATACGCGCTTCGCCTCGGAGGAGTTCGCCGCCGCCGCCGCCGAGGTGCTGGCAGCCAACGACATCCCCGTCTACCTGTGCGACCGTCCGGCGCCGACGCCGGTGATAGGCTACGCCATCCTCAGACGCAAGGCGGCGGGGTCGGTGGTGATCACGGCGAGCCACAACCCGGCCCAGTACTCCGGCTTCAAGGTACGCACGGAGTACGCAGGCTCGGCACAGCCGGAGGTGCTGAGCCGCATCGAGGCGCTGCTGGAGCCGGAACGCCAAGCGCCCAGCTTACCCCTGGCCGAGGCGAAGGCGAAGGGGCTGGTGGAGGTGTTCGATCCGCGGCCTGACTACCTGGCCCACGTATCGGGGCTGGTGGATCTGGAGAGGCTGCGGGCAGCCGGCCTGCGGGTAGTAGTGGACTCCATGCACGGGGCGGGCGCCGGCTACCTGCGCCGGCTCCTCGGGGGAGGAAAGACCCGCGTCTGGGAGGTGCGGTCGGCACGCAACCCGCTGTTCCCCGGGATGCACAATCCGGAGCCGATCCCGCGCAACCTATCGCCGCTGCGGCGGGCGGTGCGCCGCCACCGCGCACAGGTCGGCCTGGCCACCGACGGCGACGCCGACCGGCTGGGCGTGATCGACGGCGAGGGGCGATTCGTTAACCAGCTCCAGACGTTCGCGCTGCTGACCTACTACCTGCTGGAGGTGTGCGGCCTGCGCGGGCCGGTCGTCAAGTCGGTGACTACCACCGGTATGGTGCAGCGGCTGGGCGAGCTGTATGGGGTGCCCGTGCACGAGACCGCTGTCGGCTTCAAGCACCTGGGCCCCAAGATGCGCGAGACGGACGCGATCATCGCCGGCGAGGAGTCCGGCGGTTACGCCTTCCGCGGCCACCTGCCGGAGCGGGACGGTATCCTGTCCGGCCTGTACTTCCTGGACCTGATGGCGCGGCGGCGCAAGGACGCTGCGGAGCTCATCACTGAGCTGTTTCGGAAGGTGGGGCCGCACTACTACGACCGCGTTGACATCGAGATGTCCGCGCAGGAGCGGGCGAGGGTGGAGTCGCGGCTGGCGGGGCTAAGCCCGGAGAGGATCGCCGGTATGGGGGTGACGTCAATCGACCGTAAGGACGGCCTGCGCTTCCGGCTGGAGGACGGCGCCTGGGCGCTCATCCGCCTGTCCGGCACGGAGCCGCTGATGCGAATCTACACGGAGGTGCCGCGGGAGGAGCTGGTGGCCAGGGTGCTGAGCGAATGCCGGGAGCTGGCCGGTGTCTGACCCCGGCATCCTGGACGACCCCGCAGCGCGCGCCCGCCTCGACCCCGGCGGTATGGGAGCCTCCGTCCGGGGCCTGCCCGACCAGTGCCGCGCCGCCTGGCAGGAGGCCCGCCGCCTGGAACTGCCCGCCGACTACCGAAAGATCGAGCGGATCGTCATCCTCGGCATGGGCGGCTCCGCCATAGCGGGCGATCTATTCCGGCTACTGCTCGCCCGGGAGTGCCCCGTGCCGGTGCTCAACCACCGCCAGTACGACCTGCCGGCCTGCGTGGACGGCCGTACGCTGCTCATCGCCTCCAGCTTCAGCGGCAACACGGAAGAGACGCTGTCGGCGTTCCAGCGGGGGCTCGCCACGCCGGCCAAGAAGCTGGTGATCACCACCGGGGGTGCGCTGCTGACGACGGCGCGGGCCAACGGCATCCCCGCCTTCGTCTTCGAGTACGCAGGCGAGCCCCGCTCGGCCTTCGGCTACGGCCTGATGCCGCTGCTGGCGATCGCCGAGGGGACGGGCCTGATGCAGGGGGTCGAACGGGACGTGGAGGTGGCGCTCACGGCTATGGAGTCCCTCCGCTCACGCATCGGCGAGGACGTACCGCTGGCCGAGAACGCTGCCAAGCGGCTGGCGGACAGGCTGGCCGGACGGATACCGGTGATCTACGGCGCCGAGGTGCTGTCCGAAGTCGCCCATCGCTGGAAGACCCAGCTCAACGAATCGGCGAAGAGCTGGGCCTTCTACGAGCAGCTCCCCGAGGCTAGCCACAACGCCCTCGTCTCCTACGAGCTGCCGCGGGAGGTGGCCCGACTGGTGTTCGTCGTCTACCTGCGATCGCCGGACTTTCACCCACGGGTGGCGTTGCACTACGAGTTCAGCCAGAGGGCGCTGGCTGAAGCGGGAGTAGAATACGCAGAGGTGCAAGCAGAGAGCGGGAACGCTCTAGCGCAGGCGATGACGTCGGTGCTGATGGGCGACTACGTAAGCTACTATGCGGCGCTGCTGAACGGCGTCGACCCCACGCCAACGACGGGCATCGACAGACTGAAGGCCTGGCTGGCCCAGCAGAAGTAGGAGCCGCTACCCAGCGCCCTTTACCGCTTGGTGTACTGCGGGGCCTTGCGCGCCCGCTTGAGGCCGGGCTTCATGCGCTCCTTGACCCGCGAATCGCGGGTGAGGAGGCCGGCCTTGCGCAGAGCCGGCCGGAGACTGGCATCGAAGGCGAGGAGGGCACGCGCTGTGCCGTGCGCCAGGGCCCCGGCCCAGGCGGAGATGCCCCCGCCGGCGATCTTGGCCTGCAAGTTAA
>JADFNQ010000002.1 GCA_022563285.1 Chloroflexota bacterium
GGGGCCGCTGCATCCCCTTCGTCCTGTTCTCCACCCCCGTCTACGCCGTCACCTTCGCCCTGATGTGGTTCCCGCCCGGCGGCGAAGCGGGCCACTTCGCCAACGCGCTCTACTTCTTCTTCTTCGTCTGGCTGCACCGGCTGTTCTCCACCCTCTCCGGGGGGCCGTTTGAGTCGCTTCTGCCGGAGATCGCTCGTGGTCCCCAGGCGAGGGTAAGCGTCGTCACCTGGCAGGTGTTCTTCGGCGCCATCGGCGCTGTCATTGGCCTGGTGGTCAGCGGGGTGATAAAGGATGTGTTCAGCTTCCAGGTGATGGGGATCACCATGGCCATCATCGCCTTCACCTCCCGCTACATCGCGCTGTTCGGGGTCTGGCGGTACGCCCGCCGTGACGTGGAGCCGGTGAAGGCGGGCCCGGTGAAGGCGTTCCGCGACACGCTCCGCAACGATCAGTTCCTCTACTTCTTGCCCACGTTCGTGATGTTCAACCTGGCGGTGACGCTGCTCACGGCCTCGATGCCGTTCTACGCCGATTCCGTGGTCCTGGCCGATGGGCCGCTGGAGGTGGAGCTGTTCGGCCTTTCCGTTGAGCTGGAGGAGGGGGCGATAACGGGGATACTCATCGGCGCTGCCCTCCTGGTGGTGATCCTTTCGCTGCCGTTGGTCTACAGGCTGGCGGTCGCTCGCGGGAAGGCGTGGGTGTACGCCACGGCGATGCTTGTGGCCGCGCTGGGGTTCCCGTTCGTCTTCTTCATGGGGTTCGTCCCCGGAGTGCCGGTGATGGTCCAGAGCGTGGTCTTTATTGCGTTAGCCGGGCTGCCGATGGCCGCCGTGTTTACCTTCCCGAACGCGATCATCGCCGACATCATCGACTACGACGAGCTGCGCACCGGGATGCGGCGGGAGGCGGTCTACTACGGCTCCCAGGCCACGATGGAGAAGCTGGCGGGGTCACTGTTCGTGCCCGTGTTGGCGGTCGTGCTGCTCCTGGGGGAGACGGCCGATAACCCGCTGGGGATCCGGATGGTGGGGCCTGTGGCGGGGGTGGCGGCCTTCCTGGGCTGGGTGTTCTTCCGCGGGTACCGGCTGCCGGATGAGGTGACGGCGGAGAGCGTGCGGGAGGCCGGGTTCAGGGTGGAGGAGCCTGAGCGCAGCACGAGGTGAGAGGTGGGCCGGACGGTCGCTTGGGACCTGCCTAATCGGTGTCATAGAAATGTTTCGGCTAAGTGCCTTCGGCAGCGTCTTGACAGTGCCTGCGGAGGTTGCTACGTTTGCTTCGGCAGGAAATGAGCAAGGAGATATGCGCCTTTCCCTGATCCCCCGCACAGGCCGGTTCTTCGACCTGTTTGAGGAAAGCGCCCGCAAGCTCGTGGTGGCCAGCGAGGCCCTGGCCGATCTGCTGGAGCACTTCGAGAACGTAGACAGCAAGACCGCTCACCTAAAAGACCTGGAGCACGAGGCCGACGAGATCACCCACGAGATCTATCTTCAGGTCCACAAGACGTTCGTTACGCCTTTTGACCGTGAGGACATCGCCGCCCTCGCTCAGCGGATGGACGATGTGATGGACTACATGGAGGGCGCGTCCACGACCATCCGGACGTACGGCATCAGCGACCCTACCCAGGCCGCCCGCGGCCTCGCTGACCTAATCCGTCTTCAGTGCATTCAGCTGGAGAAGGCCGTTTCCACACTGCGCCACAGGGGGCAGCTGAAGTCGATGCTGGAGCTGCTCAAGGAGATCAACCGCCTGGAAAACGAGGCCGATAGCCTGTATCTGAACGCTATGGCTGAGCTGTTCCAGGGTGAAAAGAGCTCCGTCGACATTATCAAGTGGCGTGACATCTACGACCAGCTAGAGCAGGGCACCGATAGCTGCGAGCAGGTGGCCCACATCCTGGAGGCGATCGTCCTAAAGCATGCCTAATAGCGAGGCTGGCTTGTCGAGAGAGGGAAGCGCCGCTTCTCTCTATTCATTTCAGGCCCCTTGACTGACACTTTCGGATTCCTCGTCTTTACCTTCGCGGCGATACTCGCCTTCGAGGCGGTCAACGGCTGGACGGACGCCCCCAACGCGGTGGCCACCGTGATCTCGACCAGAGCCCTGCCGCCGATGATAGCGGTGGCCATGGCCGCAGTTCTGAACCTGGCCGGTGTCTTTGCCGGGACAGCGGTGGCCACGACGATCGGCAGAGACATCGTGGATATTGATGCGGTTATACAGGAGGGGGCTGGCGGAGGACTGCAGATCGCGGCGGGGGCGGCGCTTGCCGTTGTGATCTGGAGCGGCTCCGCCGCCTACTTCGGGTTGCCCACCAGCGAGAGCCACGGGTTGGTGGCGGGCCTCGCCGGCGCTGCCGTGGGGGTGGCCGGTACGGATGTACTGCTGGGGGACGGCTGGGAGAAGGTGTTCACCGGCGTGGGCGCGGCGGTGGTCTTCGGGTTCGCCGGGGCCGTTCTCATCATGGTGGCCATCCTGTGGCTGTTCCGGCGGGCCAACCCCTCAGCGATGCGGCGGCTGTTCGGTCCTCTGCAGATCATTTCGTCCGGGTTCATGGCGTTCAGTCATGGGACGGCGGACGGTCAGAAGGCGATAGGCGTGATGGCGTTCGCCCTTGCCGTCCACAACGAGACGCCCTCGGCGGAGTTCGATGTCCCGCTATGGGTGATCTTCCTGGGAGCGGGGACGCTGGGCCTCAGCACCATGACCGGCGGCTGGCGCATCATCCGCACCCTGGGCATGCGGGTCACCCATCTGGAGACGTACCAGGGCTTCGCTGCCGAGACGGCGGCGGCCGCGACCCTGACGATCACCTCTCGCTTCGGCATCCCCCTCAGCACCACGCAAACCATCGGCACCGCCATCATGGGTGTGGGGTCGACCCGGCGCCTCTCGGCCGTCCGCTGGGGGGTGGCGTACAACATCGTTGCCGCCTGGGTGCTGACCTTCCCCATCTGCTTCGGCCTGGCCTGGCTGATCGTGCTGGCGATCCCGGACTAGCTGAGCATCGCTCCAGGCTGTCATTTCGGGGCTTGTGGCCAAAGGACGGCGAGTTCGTTTAACTAAATCCACGTTCAAGCATTTAACTAGAGAGTCGATGTCTAGGCCTAGATACGGTTACGTGCGACGCAGCGGCCGCCGTAAGCAGCGGCAGTGGGTGCTCCTGTTCCCGCTGGCGCTGGTGATTACCGCCCTGCTGGTGGGCTACCGTCTACCTGAGGACGGCGGCCGGCTGCTTACCGTCTCCTCAGGATGCGAGACCGCTGAAGGTTGCGGGCCCGTCGTTGTCGTCCCGCCGCGATGCGGGTACGGCGGCGGCTGTGCCCCCCCTCGGGACGAGCCGGCCACCGTCGGCGAGGTGCCGCCACCCGAGATCACTGCTCGGGCAGCCGCCGTCATCGAGGAGCCGTGCGGAGCGGTGCTGTACGGGGAAAACGCCCACGAGCGACTGGCACCGGCCAGCCTCACCAAGCTCGCAACTGCGCTCGTCGCGTCTGAACGTGCTGACCTCTCGGACACCGTCGAAGTGTGGGTCGATGGTGGGGAGCTAGCCGCCACCACGGACTCGACGGTCATGGGCCTGCAGCCGGGCCAGCGGCTGAGCATGCGTGATCTCCTGTACGGCTTGCTTCTGCCTTCCGGTAATGACGCCGCCATCGCCATCGCTGAACACGTAGGGATCACGGTGCCGGCGTTCGTCGATCTGATGAACGACAAGGTGGCCCAGCTTGGGCTGGTCGACACCCACTTCACAAACCCCCACGGTCTGGATGAGGCCGGTCTGTACACCTCTGCGTTCGACATCGCTATGGTAGGCCGGGAGCTAGTCCATCAGCCGGAGCTGGCGGCCATCGTCCGCACGCCCACCTACCAGCCGGCCTGGGACGGCCCGCCCCTGTGGAACATTAACCGGCTCGTATACTCGTACCCGGGCTCGCTGGGGGTGAAGATCGGTTACACCGATGATGCGCAGCAGACTATCGTGGCGGCGGCGGAGAGAGACGGCAGGCGCCTAATCGTCTCGGCGCTGGCCAGCTCCGATATCTACGAGGACGCGGTATCGCTCCTTGAGTGGGGCTTCACCGGTACGCAGTCAGCCTGCAACGCGCCCGG
The DNA here is from genome assembly GCA_022563285.1 of Chloroflexota bacterium. Lineage (GTDB taxonomy): Bacteria > Chloroflexota > Dehalococcoidia > SM23-28-2 > RBG-16-64-32 > JADFNQ01. Next base: position 4,114 of record JADFNQ010000002.1, read on the forward strand.
CGTCAGCACATTCGACGTGTCCGCATCAAGATAGCGCCCAGCGCCACCGAGAGCAGCTCCGTTCAGGGCCTCTCTGTTGCCAGACGGTACAGCTGGATAAAGTTTGTCCAGCCCCGGGCCCGCAGCGGTGACCAGCGGGCGACGACGATGATATCCCCCTTCTGTAGCAGGCCCTGCTCCACCAGGTAGCGGTCCGTGCGGGGGATCATCTTCTCGACTGACCGCGTGAATTCGGCGAGCAGTGGGGTGACGCCCCACCATAGCGCCAGTTGTCGGGACACCGCCTCGCTGGGCGTAAAGGCGAAGATCGGCACCCGCGGCCGTTCCTTGGACACGAGGTAGGCGGAGTAGCCGGAGCGGGTGAAGACGACGATGGCCGAGGCGTGAACGTCGCTTGCCAGCTCGCAGGCGGCGCGACTCATGGCGTGGGCGTGGCTCATCCGGCGCTGGTCGGCGTGGCCGCCCGCTGCGCCTTGCTCGGCCTCTTCTGCTATGCGGCCCATCATGCGCACCGCTTGCGTAGGGTAGCGTCCCACCGCCGTCTCCGCCGAAAGCATGACGGCATCCGTCCCGTCCAGGATGGCGTTGGCCACATCGGAGGCCTCCGCGCGGGTGGGCCGGGAGCTGTCCACCATGGACTCCAGCATCTGGGTGGCGGTGATCACCAGGATCCCGCGCTCATTCGCCTGCTGGATGATCCGCTTCTGCAGGAGCGGCACCTTCTCGGGCCCCAGTTCCAGGCCCAGGTCGCCGCGGGCGATCATGACGCCGTCGGCGACGGCGAGGATGTCACCCAGCGCCTCGATCGCCTCCCGCTTCTCCAGCTTGGCGATCACCGGAATGCGGGCCCCCTGCTCCCTGATGAGCTGCTTCAGACGCCGAACGTCATCGCCGCTGCGGACGAAGGAGAGGGCGATGTAGTCCACGCCCAGCCCAACGCCCAGGCGCAGGTCGGCCAGGTCCTTCTCCGTGATCGCCTCCTCGCTCAGGGCTGCGCCCGGCAGGTGTACCCCCTGGTTCTCCTTGAGGGCTCCGCCCTCTATCACGATGGCGCGCACTTCCGAACCCGTGGCCGACGTCACCCTGAGCTCTACCTCGCCGTCCCCCAGCAGGATGCGGTCCCCCGCCACGACGACCCGCGGCAGCGCGGCGTACTGGACCGGCACGTGAGCGGCGTCGCCCGTGACGCTATCGGTTGTGAGCACCGTCTCGTCGCCCGTTTCCAGCCTGAGTGGCCCATCGACCAGCTTGCCCACCCTGATCTTCGGCCCCTGCAGGTCCTGAACGATCGCCACCGGCCGGCCCGACTCGTGGGACAGCCGCCGGATGAGCTCGAACGCCTGGGTGTGCTTATCGTGGCTGCCGTAGGAGAAGTTAAGGCGAAAGGCGTCCACGCCGGCATCGATCAGTGAGCGCGTCACGGACTCGCTTCGGGAGGCGGGTCCGGTGGTGGCGATGATCTTGGTCCGGCGGGGCGGCGGCGGCCCTCCAGCGTTCATGCCTTCAGATTGGGGGGCGGCCACCCGGTTGTCAACCTGCAGCGGCCATCGATGGGCGCATTGACATGCTGAAGGGTGTGAGCCTATCCTAGCGGCACCATAGTCACAGGGTTCCTAACCACAGGAGGGTGGGCTGTCTGTTGATCCAGGATTGTTGTCCCAGGTGACCGGGGGGACCACTTCCCGCGCTGTGGTGCAGGAGGGGCCGCGCCGCCTGCGAAACCAGGAGTTTCCGCTGCCGAAGATCGGGCCTGAGGACGCCCTCCTGCGGGTGGAGGCCTGCGGCATCTGCGGCAGCGATTACGAGCAGTACGCGGGGGTGCTCCCTGCTCCGTTCCCGGTCATCCCCGGCCATGAGCCCGTGGGCGTCATCGAAGAGATCGGCGATGTGGCGGCCGGTCGCTGGGGGGTAACGCGGGGGGATCGCGTGGCCGTGGAGGCGCTGCTGCCCTGCGGCCACTGTCTGGAATGCATCGCTGGCCGCTACCGGCTGTGCCGGGGCAAAGGGTTCATGTCCGCCTACGGCTACATCCCCACCAGCACTCCGCCCTCCCTATGGGGTGGCTACGCCCAGTACATGTACCTAGATCCCCACACCCTGATTCACCGCATCTCCCCGGATGTCCCGGCTGAGCTGGCAGTGCTGTTCAACCCGCTGGGCGCCGGCTTCCGGTGGGCGGTGGAGCTGCCGGGGACCAGGGTGGGTGATACGGTCGTGGTGCTGGGACCGGGGCAGCGGGGGTTGGGCAGCGTGATCGCCTGCCGGGAGGCGGGCGCGGGCTGCATCATCGTCACCGGTCTCGCCGCCGACGAGAGGAAGCTGGCCCTGGCGCGGCGGTTCGGCGCCCACCACACGATCAACGTGGAGGCGGAGGACGCCGCGGGGAGAGTGCGTGAGATTACCGGCGGCCTTATGGCCGATGTAGTGGTGGACGTGACGGCCTACGCAGTGGAGGCGGTGACGCAGGCGGTGGATCTGGCGCGGCGGGGTGGCACGGTGGTCCTGGCCGGCACCAAGGGGCCGAAGCCGGTGCCTAACTTCATCAGCGATAAGGTGGTGGTGAAGGAGCTGACGGTCAAGGGCGCTTTTGGCGTGGACTACCCCGCTTATGAGGCTGCCATTCGCCTGATCGAGTCCGGCCGCTATCCGCTGGCGGAGATGCACACGCATACGCTGCCGCTGGCCGAGGCGGAGCACGCCTTACGCCTCCTGGCCCGCGAGATCCCCGGCGAGGAGGCGATCCACATCGCCCTGGTGCCGTGACAGGTGAGGAGGATATCAAATGCCAGACAGCAAGGTAGACGCGAACTACGAGCGCATGGCCAAGGTGGTGGCCTTGACGCCCTATATGAAGCACCTGGGCATGGAGTTCGTGGAGGGCCGCGAGGGGTACGCCAAGCTCCGCCTTCGCTTCCAGAAGGAGAACACCACCGCCGGCGACGCCCTCCACGGCGGCGCCATCGCCTCCCTTATCGATACTACCGGCGCGATGGCTGCCTGGACTACGGCGGAGATCCTCTCGCCACGCTACTTCGGCTCCACCGTAGGGGTCAACGTTAACTACCTCTCCGCCGTCATCGGCGAGGATGCCTTCGCTGAGGGGCAGGTGCTGAAGCGGGGCAAGGAGATCATCTATGCCGACGTACGGGTGACCAACGCCGCCGGCAAGCTCCTGGCCCAGGGAACCGTTGTCTACCGCATCATCGAGCGGGAGGCGAGCTGATGGCTGTAGTCTCGTTCGTGGAAAAGCCCGACGCCCCGGAGGTACAACAGTTCTACGACCTCATAGAGCGCACCAGCCGCGGCCTGGGGGTTCTGAACGTGTTCAAGGTGATGGCCCATACCCCAGAGCTGATGCGCTCCTGGTGGGAGATGATGACGCTGCTGTTCACGCGCCTGACCCTGGACGCGCGGCTCCGGGAGCTGGCCGTGCTCCGCCTGTTTCAGGTCCTGCGCTGCGATTACGGCTTCGCCCACCATGTCCGCCTCGGCAGGCAGGTCGGCCTCACGGACGAGGAGATCGGGGCCTTGGCCCGGTACGAGTCTGCGCCGGACTTCTCGGAGCGGGAGCGCCTGGTCCTTCAGTACACCGACGCGGTCACCGCGATGCAGGCGGACGCCCCCGAGCTGGCCCGCCGGCTGCTGGATTACCTCACGGAGAGGGACCTGGTGGAGCTAACCTTTTGCATCGCCAACTGGAACCTGATGGCCAGGCTCCTCACACCCCTGGCGGTTGAGATGGAGCCGCGCATAGTAGCGGAGCTGCCGACCTGGTGGCAGTCGTAGAGGGGGCCCATCGCCAGACGAAGGGCCGCCCGGCCCTCGGGGCGCTTGCTGAGCCGATTCTAGCAGGATGCAGCCCACCGAGATTCCGCTCGCGCCCGCCGCTTCCCCTTTCTGGCGCTGATGTTATAGGCCGGATATTATGGTGGAGTGGAGTTCTACCTATCGCGGTTGTAGGCTCCAGGTGCCGTCAGCCTCCACTTCCCATAGACAGGGAGCAGAGCCGAAATCGATGACTGTGCTCCCCGACACGACACCGATTTCGTTCTGTATCAGGTCACTACCATCGGCACAATGTAGCCATACAGCGAAGTTGCTCTGACCATCGTGAGACACTTCCCACGCGCCCGTTGAGGGCACGTCGAGGATCCCGCCGCTAACAGCATCTCCAACGCCCGAGAAGGAAGCGCTCGCAGCGATACCGAGCGCTTCGAGCCGTAGCGTCCATGCTCCATCGGCGTCGATGTCAAACGTGATGGGCTCTTCCCCGAAGATCGGCCGGCTTCCTTGATATGAGCCGATCACATTGATGAGGAAGTCCTCTTCGCCTGCCTGAAAAGTGTGCACGATGAAGTTGCTGGAGCCACTATGCGTGAAGGTGGCCACTGAAACGGACGCGGGCGGCGTGATCGCGTCGGTCGCCGTCTGACCGAAACCTTCCAGGATCACAGGCTCTGGCGGCGGTATCGGCGTAGGTGTCGTTTCCGGTGTGGGCTCTACAGTTGGCTCAGGTGTCGGCTCCGGGGCCGATGGTTCAGTGGGCTCCTCAGTCGGGGCGGTCGCCTGGGGCGTCGGCGTCTCTAAGGCGGTGGCGGCTTCGTCGTCGTCATCTCCGCCGCCGCCGGATGCAATGGCAATCACGATGATAATGACGAGCCAGGTAACGCCCGTCCCGATTGCAGCGGCGATTCGACCCCCTGGCGACTCTATCAAACGGCGCCATAGAGGTAGGAGCACTAGCCATTCGAGGACACTCATGATAGACCCCCTATTTGGAAAAGCTGGCGACCCCGATCGGATTCGAACCGACGATCTCCACCGTGACAGGGTGGCATGTTAACCGCTACACCACGGGGCCGCCTAGGTAAGGCCCTCAAGAGCGGCAGGCCTCCGAAGGGCGATTCTATTCTATTAGGCGGGCCGGAAGGGTGTCAACGGGCGCCGGCCCGGTCCACGCCGTTGGCTTTGGCGCGATCTGTCTGTATAATTCGACTGGAATGAACACGGATAGGGAGTAGCCTTGCCGAGACGCTACCGGCCGCCCGACAGGCGGCGCAAACCGAAAAAGCAGCGCCTCCCCGGGGAGATGGAGGCCCCATCTTACGGGGAGGCCGTAGCGCCCGCTACTTCTCCTCCCCCCGTCGCACCCCCTATAGCCGTTGCCCGCGATCCGGAACGCCCCTCCCAGACCCAGCACATAGCTCGTGACTACAGCTACGTCATCACTGATCTGCGGCGTATCGCCATACTAGTAGTGTTCATCGTCGCCGGGTTGGTGATCACGGCCATCCTTCGCTAGAGCCTGCCCTGAGCTTGTCGACGGGGCCTGACTTGAGCTTGTTGAAGGATCAGTAGCGCAGGCGGCTGATCGCCACCGCGCCGGCGACGATGACAGCGATATATCCGAAGAGATCGTCCGTCGGCAGCAGGGCGTCGCCGATAACGAAGTTGCGCACGAGGTAGGCGGCGATGGCGCCGCCCGCGCCGATCACCTGCAGCGGCGGGCCCGACTTACGGTTGGTGGCTGCGCTCACGGCCTGCGCGATGAGGTATCCGATGAGCGCGGCGAGGAACAGTCCGAAGATGCCGAAACGTCCTGGGATGAGGACTCCCCAGACGGCGCCTAGCCCGACACCTACAGCCAGCGCCGCCGCGGCGCCGCGCAGGAGGTAGGCCGGCCCTACCTCAAACTGAGGGAGCTTGCGGGCCGGGGCGCAGGTCGGGCAGCGGGCGCCTACGTCCGTGAAGACGGCGCAGCGGGGGCAGATGGGGGTCTCGCAGCGCCCGCAGGTGAGCTCGGTCTCAACCTTGGGGTGGCGGGCGCATTGCATTGCGGCAGGCGCTATGCCCGCTCCAGGACTCCCCGTACACGCGCCAGGGACAGCAGCCTCGCCACCGGCTCATCGGGCAGCGGGATATCCCCGGGCTCCCGCTGTTGGGGGCCGCCCATCCCGTGGTAATCGCTACCGCCCAGGGGGATGAGGCCGAACTTTTCGGCGAGGACGCGCAGGCGCTCCACTTCGTCGGGAGGGTAGTCCTGGTAGTAGACCTCCATCCCCACCAGCCCGCCCGCCTTCAGCCGCGTGAGCAGCTCCTCCAGGTCTCCTAGCTCGCGCGGGTGGGCCAGGGTGGGCAGGCCGTTGACGGAGGTGAGTATCTCGACTACCTCGGTGGGAGTGAGGCGATCTCGCTCCACGTAGGCGGGCCCGTTACGGCTCAGGTAGAGTTCGAACGCTTCGTTGACGGTGCCGACGTGGCCGGCCTCCACCAGGGCGCGGGCGATGTGGGGACGGCCGACTGCGCCCTCCCCGGCGAAGCTCTGCACCCGCTCCCAGGTGACGGGCTTGCCCAGCTCAGCCATCCTCTCCACCATCTTGCGGGCCCGTCCCAGCCGCGATTTGCGCAGGCCGACGAGCTTCTGCTCGAACGTCTCGTCCCGCCAGTCGATGAAGTGGCCCAGGATGTGGACCTCGTTGCCGGGGACGTCGGTGCTCATCTCGATGCCGGGGATGAGGGTGAAGTCGGGGTAGCGGGCGGCGGCGGCGAACGCCTCCGGCAGCCCCCCCGTAGTGTCGTGGTCGGTGAGCGCCATGGTGTGGACGCCACCGCGATAGGCCAACTCGATGAGCTCGGTCGGCGTTAGTACGCCGTCGGAGAAGGTGCTGTGGGTGTGGAGGTCGGCACGGCTCCCCATCAGGCGACCTCGCTGTCGACTCGCTGGATGCTGGTCGCTCTGCCGCTCCCTTCGTCGATCTGGACGAGGACGGAGTTGAAGACGACGGGACCGTGCTCCTCGCTGGGGAAGCGGGTGGGGAGCTGGCTGAGGAATGCTTCGATGACGGGATGGGTCTCCATTCCCAGGATGGAGTCGCGCGGGCCGACCATGCCCACGTCCGACACGAACGCCGTCCCCTTGGGCAGCAGCCTGGTGTCGGCGGTGGGGATGTGGGTGTGGCTGCCGATTACGGCGCTGACGCGGCCGTCCAGGTACCAGGCCAGCGCCGCCTTCTCGCTGGTGGCCTCAGCGTGCATGTCCACGATGATGATGGGGACGTCTCCCAGTTCGGCTAGGGCCTCGTCGGCGGCGCCAAAGGGACAGTTCAGGGTGCCGGGCATGAAGGTGCGGCCGATCAGGTTGATTACGCCTACGCCGTCGCGAGTGATGACCCCGCGGCCGGGCGCGCCTTCGGGGTAGTTCAGGGGGCGCAGCAGGGGGGCCTCGCCATCCAGATACGAGTAGATCTCGCGGTAGTGCCAGATGTGGTTGCCGGAGGTGATGATCTCTACACCGGCCTCAAACATCTCGTCCGCGGTATTGGGTGTCAGCCCCTTGCCGCCGGCGGCGTTCTCCCCGTTGGCGATGACTAGGTCCAGTTCGTGCCTGCGTCTGATCTCCGGGAGGAGGCTGGCCATCGCCCTTCGCCCCACCTTGCCCACCACATCGCCGATTATAAGTATGTTCACTGCCGGTCTTGCCTTACTAGCGGGCGGGGCGGCCGCGTCCCGGTGGGTGCCGCCCCGGCGAGACTACTTCGCGTACTCCACAGAGCGCTTTTCGCGGATGACGGTGACCTTGATCTGGCCGGGGTAGTCCAGGCTCTCTTCGATCCTCTTGCTGATCTCCTTGGCCATGCGGTTGGCGCCCAGGTCATCGATCTCTTCCGGCTTGACGATTATGCGTATCTCGCGACCGGCCTGGATGGCGAAGGACTTCTCAACGCCCGGGAAGGCGTTGGCCACCTCCTCCAGCGCTTCCAGCCGCTTGAGGTACTGATCCATGGACTCGCGGCGGGCGCCGGGCCGGCTGCCGCTAATGGCGTCGGCGACGATGGTGATAACGGCCTCCGCGGAGGAGGGCTCCACCTCTTCGTGGTGGGCTTCGATGCAGTGGATCACGCCGGGGTGGACGCTGTGGCGGCGGGCAAGCTCGGCGCCGATCATGGCGTGCGTACCCTCCACGTCATGGTCTATCGCTTTGCCCAGGTCGTGCAGCAGGCCGCCGCGGCGGGCCACCTCTACGTTGGCGCCCAGCTCGTGGGCGATCATGGCGGCCAGGTTGGCTGTCTCCACCGCGTGGTTGAGCTGGTTCTGGCCGTAGCTGTGGCGGTACTTCAACCGGCCCAGGGTGCGGATGATCTCCGGGTGCAGGCCGGGACAGCCCGCCTCCAGGGAGGCCTCCTCTCCGGCTTCCTTGATGGCGACGTCGACCTCCTTGCGTGCCTTCTCCACCATGTCCTCAATGCGGGCGGGGTGTATGCGGCCGTCCGTGAGGAGCTTGGTGAGGGCTATCCGGGCGATCTCCCTCCGCACGGGGTCGAAGCCGGAGAGGGTAACGGCGTCGGGCGTATCGTCGATGATGACGTCCACGCCGGTGGCGTGCTCCAGGGAGCGGATGTTGCGCCCCTCGCGGCCGATGATGCGGCCCTTCATGTCCTCCGACGGCAGGGGCACGACCGAGGTAGTTATCTCCGAGACCACGTCGCCCGTGAGTCGCTGCATGGCGGAGGCCAGGATCTTGCGGGCGCGCTGGTCCGCCTCCTCCTTCATATCTTGCTCGATCTGGCGGAGCAGCCGGTTCGACTCGTCCCGGATCTCGCGCTCTACCTGGGCGAGCAGGAGCTCTTTGGCCTCCCCGGCGGTGAGGCTGGAGATGCGCTCCAGCTCTTGCTTGTGCTGCTCCTCGATCTCGTGGAGCTCGGCCCGGGCCTGCTCCAACTGCCCCTCCTTGTTCTGGAGGTTGCGCTGGCGCTGCTCCAGGGAGTCTAGCTTACGGTCTAGGTTCTCTTCTTTCTGGCCCAGGCGCCGTTCCAGGCGCTGTACCTCTTTACGCCTATCCTTTAGCTCGGCTTCCGCCTGCTGGCGAAAACGAAGGGACTCTTCCTTGGCGTCGAGGAGGATTTCCTTCTGTCGTCTCTCGGCCTCGTTAAGGATGCGTGCGGCACTACGTTCGGATGCGACGATACGCCGCTGAGTGATACGTTGCTGAAGAAATGCACCGCCGAGTACACCCCAGAATACACCGAGAAGGCCGACGCCGATTGCGATGACCGCACCGTCCGGCATCGTAACCTCACTTCCTTATTTGGTTTTGGAGAATGGCTCATGAATTTGAATTGGAGCGGTCAACGTGACCGCTCACCATCATCATACGGCGCGTTAGATTGGGGTGTCAAGGAAATGGCTAAACCTGTCAATCGATACTCGTGAATGCTATTGATATCCTCTATGGACTCGCCGGTGACCTGCCGGGGCGGCACTTGCGGCCACGCTCAATCGCCGTCGTCCCGCCCTTCAGCCAGCTCCCGCCAGCGGCGCTCAACCGTCAGGCGGATCGTCTCGTAGTCAAAGCCGCGACGGCGCAGGAAGTCGCCCAGACGGCGGCGGAACTCCGCCTGGGGCAGGCCGCTCAGCGATGCCGCGCGGCGGGCGGAGGCGCGCAGGGCGGCCTCCGCATCGTCGACGCCTTCGACCAGTTCGCGCGAGGCGTCGCTGTTCACACCTTTGGCCCGCAGCTCCTGGCGCAGCAGGCGTTGGCCGCGGGGGCTGGCGCGCTCGCGGCTCTCCACCCAGGAGCGGGCGAAGGCGGCGTCGTCCACCAGGCCCAGCTCTAGCAGGCGCTCAATGGTGCTGTCAACGAGAGCCGGAGGGGCGCCGCGGCGGGCCAGACGTTGCCGCAGCTCCGTCTCGCTGCGGGGACGGTAGGATAGGAGACGCAGCGCGGCGCTCATGGCGTCCGCGCGCGCTTCCGCCTCGCGGAGCGCGCGTAGCCTGTCGCCGTCAACTTCGTCGCCCACACGCAGGCTGACTTGGGCGGCGACATCCGTGGACAGGCCGAGGGCGAAGCGGCCGTCCAGGAAGAGGTTGAGGCGGTTCTTCCGCCGCTGCTTCTCGATGGCGGTGACGCGCACGGTCGGGAAGAGCGGGGCGGCTACTCCGCAGGTGTCGCTTCGGCCACTGCGGCTGACGCCTGTGAAGCGGCGCCGGCGCGGATCAGGTTTTCCAGCTCATCTACGAGCTGGGGGTTCTCCCGCAGGAAGGCCTTGGCCTGCTCCCGGCCCTGGCCCAGCCGTCGCTCCTCGAACGAGTAGAAGGAGCCCTGTTTCTTGACGATGCTGGAGTCCACCGCCAGGTCCAGGATGTCCCCCTCACGGCTTATGCCCAGCTGGGAGCCGTGGAAGATGATATCGAACTCCGCCGTGCGGAAGGGAGCCGCCAGCTTGTTCTTCACGACCTTGGCCCGCACGCGGCTGCCAATGGGAGTGCCGCCCTGCTTCAGCGTCTCTACACGGCGCAGGTCTATGCGCACGGAGCTGTAGAACTTCAGGGCGCGGCCGCCGGGAGTCACCTCCGGGTTGCCGAAGACGATGCCGATCTTCTCCCTCAACTGGTTGATGAAGATGAGGGCGGTGCGGGAGCGGGAGACGGCGGCGGTAAGCTTGCGCAGCGCCTGCGACATCAACCGGGCCTGCAACCCAGGCAGGGAATCGCCCATGTCACCCTCGATCTCGGCGCGGGGGACGAGGGCAGCCACGCTGTCGACGACTATGACGTCGACGGCGTTGGAGCGGATCAGCGCCTCACATATCTCCAGCGCCTGCTCGCCGGTATCGGGCTGGGAGATGAGGAGGTCCTCGATGTTGACGCCGAGGGCTGAGGCGAAGGTGGGGTCCAGGGCGTGCTCCACGTCCACGTAGGCGACCGCAGCGTGGCCGTCCTGGCGCTGGGCCTGGGCGACGATGTGCTGGGCCAGGGTGGACTTGCCCGACATCTCCGGCCCGAAGATCTCCGTGACGCGGCCGCGGGGGATACCGCCTATGCCCAGGGCGATATCGAGGGCCAGGGAGCCGGTGGGGATGGCGTCCACGGCCATGTGCGCGGAGGCTTCCCCCAGGCGCATGATGGAGCCGCGGCCGAACTGCTTCTCGATCTGGCCGATCGCCATCTCCAGCGCCTGGAGGCGCTCCTTCATGCCGTCGCGGGAACCGCTCACGATGCCTCCTGTCGGCTTGGGCCGTCGGCATGATAGCACGGACGGGTTACGCCAACAAGGGCCGCGTGACAGCGCCGGCTGGGCTAGGTGAGGAGTCTGGTGACGAACCGGGCGATGAGGCTGAGGAGGATGATGGCCACCATCGGCGAGAGGTCCAGCATGCCCATACGGGGCATGACCTGGCGGATGGGGGAGAGGATGGGCTCCGTGATGTCGTGCAGGAAGACCACCACCGGGTTGCGCGGGTCCATGCCCACCCAGGAGAGGATGATCCGGATGAAGATGGCGGCCATGAGGATGAAGGCCAGGATCTGGATGAAGCGGGCGGCGATTTCGATGGCCTATCCTCCCAGACGCTTGGCTTTCTCGTAGGCGGCCTGCACGGCCTGGATGAAGGCCCGGCGCAGGCCGGCCTTCTCCAGCACCAGTAGCCCCTCGCTGGTGGTGCCGGCGGGCGAGGTGACCTGATTGCGGAGGTCGGCCGGGTGCTTGCCGGTGGCCTGGGCGTATTTGGCTGAGCCAAGGATGGTCTGGATGACCATTCGCTGGGCGGTGTCGCGGCGGAGGCCGATATGGACGGCGCCGTCGATGAGCGCCTCCATGACCAGGAAGATGTAGGCGGGGCCGCTGGAGCTGACGGCGGTGGCCATGTCCACGTACTTCTCGTCGTCCACGTAGAGCTCCTGGCCCAGGACGGCGAGGATGCTGCGCACCTGTTCGCGGGCGGCGTCGGGGACGGCGTCGGTGGCGGTCCAGACGGTCATCCCTTCGCCGACCTGGGCGGGCGTGTTGGGGATCGCCCGCACGATAGCGTCGTGCTTGAGGGCGTCGCGGATCGTGGCTATGGTGACGCCGGCCATAATCGACATAACGGTCTGACCGGAGCTGAGGGAGAGGCTGCGGGCGGCGGTGGAAAACTCCTGTGGCTTGACGGCGAGGACGGCGATGTCCGCGCCTTCAAGGGCGGGAGCGGGCTTATCGACCGCCTTGATGCCGTAGGTGGTGCTTAGGTGATCGCGGCGTTGAGGCAGGATGTCGCAGGCGGCTACGTCCTGAGGCTGGGCCAGCCCGTTGTTCAGTATGCCGCTTATGATCGCCTCACCCATTACGCCGCCGCCGATGAACGCCAGTTTCATGGCCCGCTCCTCTCGCCGAAGATGGCGCGGCCGATGCGCACGATGGTGGCCCCTTCCTCCACCGCCACTTCGAAGTCATCTGTCATGCCCATGGAGAGCTCGCGCAGGCCCAGGGATTCGGCTAGGCCGCGGAGGCGCCGGAACACCGGCCGTACCTGGTCCGGGCTTTCGGTCATGGGGGCTACGGTCATCAGGCCACGGACGTCCAAGCCGGGCAGGCGGCGTATCGCCTCCGCCTGGGCCGGGAGCTCTTCGGCGGAGAAGCCGTGCTTAGCGGCCTCTTCGGCCACGTTGACCTCAAGAAGGACGGGCACCCGAACCGATTGGGGCGCCCGTCTGCTAATAGCCTCGGCAAGGTGGGGGGAATCCACGGAGTGGATTATATCAAAGAGGCCCAGCGCCGTCTTTACCTTGTTGGTCTGAAGGTGGCCCACCATGTGCCAGGTAGGCCGGGGAGAGAGGTTGGCAAGGAGCGGCAACTTGGCCTGCGCCTCCTGGACGCGGTTCTCGCCGAACTGGCCCAGGCCGGCCGCCGCGCCCTCGCGCACGGCTTCCGCGGGGAAGCCCTTGGCTACCGCCACCAGAGTGACGTCGCCGAGGGAGCGGCCGCTGATCCGGCAGGCCTCGGCTATCCGGAGGCGCACCGCCTCCACGCGTTTGGCGGTGGTCAATACTTGCTGCATTCCGGCCTCAGTATAGCAGCGGCTGCGGGTGCGGCTCAGCCTACTGGGTGCCCGCTTCGCGGACTGCGGCTCGCCTCGCCGGTGTATAATATCGCCGATTCTATCGGCGGAGGCAGGCCCGCATGGTTATCTCCATCGTCACGCGTAAGACCAGCGTCAGGGACAGGGACCAGTGGCAGTCGCGCCTGGAGGGCGTCCTGCCCAGGATCACGGAAGTGCTGAAGGCGCAGCCCGGCTTTGTCGGGCTGCGCTACCTCTGGGGGACGGAAGGCGATGGCCTGATGGGGCAGATCACCCGTTGGGAGACGCTGGATGACTGCCTCCGCTACGTCCGCGAGGGCGCGGCGGCGACGGTAGCGATGCACGAGGATCGTGCCATTCCCACCGCCTCCTATCCAAACGGGTCGTGGGTGCGCCAGACTTTCGAGGTTGTTGAGGCGGGCTAGACGCGCGGCGGCTGCCGCCGGTCCCACCAGGCATAGACGGCGATAATCGCGGCGATGATCGCCAGCGCCAGCAGACCCCAACCCACGCCGGTGTCGAAGGCGACGAACAGCCCACCGATGGCTATCATGACGCCGACGATCGCTGCCAGGGGCCAGAACAGGATGCCGAACACCGCCCGCGTGAGCACGAACGCTTCCTGCCACCAGGGAGTCCCCTTGTTTCTGCCGTACATGGCGCCTCATCCTCTAGTTTAGAGCATTCGGGCCGTGGCTGGCCTTCGCTCATGATGAGCCCGCCGATCCACTCTGCTATACTGCGCGCCGTGATGCCCGAGGAGCGCGATTTCCTCTGCAGCGGCTGGATCTGGGATGCCGTCATGCGCGAGCTGCGCTTCCATGCGCGCACCCGCAAGGGCTGGAAGGACGAGCCGGAGCAGGTGGAGCGGCTGCGAACAGTTAGCTCCGTCACCTGGCATCGCTGGTCACAAGCGCCAATGCAGACTGCCACGGGACAGGCGATGTCCAGCAACATGTCGCGGATCGTCGTGGCCTACGAGGGCGGCGGCGACCTGACGATAAACGAGACCGACCGCGCCTGCGCCGAGAAGCTGACGGGCGCGATAGCCGAGTCGTACGGTCTGGAGGTGGTGGCGGAGGGGGCGCCGGGCGGCCGGCAGCCCGGGAACCTCCCCTCCCGCGATGAGATGGGGAGGCTGGTGACCCGCTCCGGCAAGGTGGAGGTGACGTTTGACGAGACGACGCGGGAGATCGTAGAGACGCGGCGCCGTTTCCCCTTCGGAAAGTCGCGGCGGAGCGTCTCCTTCGCGGAGGTGCGGCGGCTGGAGCTGACGCTGGAGGTGCAGGGCTCGCTGGAGACGTTCACCCTGTGGGCGCTCTTGGGGCCGGAGGAGGAGCCCGGTACGGGCCCGTCCGGGCGGATGCCTATCGCCTCCTATCAGGGGTACGAAGGCTGGGCCGACCCGGAGGAGTGGCGGGAGTTCGCCCGCGAGATGGGGCGCTCGCTGAGGGTGGAGGTGACGGGGGCGGACGCCTAGACGGGCGGCCGGACGAAGCCGGCGATCCGCTCCAGCCGCTCGATCTTTACCGAGGCCGGATCGAACAGCGACGCGAAGGCTGCCCGGAACTGTCCCATGTGCGGGGACTGGCCGTGGGCGTCGAACGCCTCGCCGTCGGCGTACACCTCGAAGACGGTGATCTCGCTGGGGTCTTTCTGCGAGCGGTGCATAATGTAGGCGAGGGCGCCGGGCTCGTTCGCCTCCACGGCGGCGGCCATTTCGCTGATCGCCTTCTCCGCTTCGTCTTCCTTGCCGGGCTGCACCTTGAACCGCGCCAGGATCGTCGTCATGGGGCCTCCTTCACGGGGTGCGATGGGTTCTCAGGGGGAGTATAGCAGGAGGATGGTCTAGAAAAGCTCTTCCAGGCGTTCGCAGGTGTCCTTCTCGCGGCGGGCGATCTTGCCGACGAGCACAAGCTCGTCACGGTCGAAGATGGCGTATATGATGCGAAACGGCCCTAATCTCAAGCGGTACATGGCGCCGCTAAGCTTAACCGACTGTCTTGATCGTGGTTGTTCGGCTAACTTGCCGAGGGCCGTAAGCACACGGCCCCGGTAGGGTCCGGGCAGGCGGTCAAACTGCCGCTGAGCGCGGGGCTTTAGCTCGACCCGGTACACGCAGCTTCCGCTCAGCTATGAAGTCATCCAGCGATATGGAAGACGACGGGTCTTCGAGGTAGCTGGCGATTTCGGCCTCCATGTCGCGGATGTCCTCTATCGTCTCGCCGTAGGCGGCCTGGACGGCGCGACGGACTAGCTCGGCCATGGAGGTGCGGTTCTCGAAGGCGAGCCGGCGGAGCCCCGCGTGCAGCTCTTCCGGCAGGTAGACCATGGTCTTCTTCATGACGTGGGTAGCATGACATATATATGGCGAGATGTCAAAAGGCTGATCCACTCGCTGCGCTTGTCAGCCATGCGGCGGGTATAGCAAACAGGGGCCCGCTACCCGCACTTGTTGTAGCCGCAGGTGCGGCAGACCAGGCAGCCCTCCTGGTAGGCCAGCAGCGCGCCGCAGTCCGGGCAGCCCAGCCCCGTCCCTTCGCTGGTGGGTAGGGGCGAAGCATGCTTCGCCCCTATGCCCTCCGTCGTATGGGAAGACGCGTCCGCGGCGGCGGACTCCGGCGAAAACTTGAGCTCCAGCCAGCGGAACACGTAGTCCACGATCGAGGTCGCCCAGGGGATGTGCGGGTTGTTGGTGCGGCCGTAGGGCTCGAAGCGGGTGTTCTTCAGCTTTCGCGCCAGGTCCTCGATAGGGACGCC
>JADFNQ010000099.1 GCA_022563285.1 Chloroflexota bacterium
TGATCGTGCTGGAGCTGTTGACGGGGATGCTGCTGCCCTATGACCAGCGCGCCTACTGGGCGACCGTGGTGGGGATCAACATGGCCTCCGACGCCCCTGGAGTGGGAGGCTGGATTCGCGATCTGCTGACCGACGGTCGCGGGGAGATCGGCATCGTGACCCTCGTTCGCTTCTACTTCCTGCACGTGTGTGTGCTGCCGATCATGCTGATCCTGCTGGTCGTCGCCCACCTCGGATCCCTGCAGAAGACCGGTTCCGCGGGACCGCCAGGGGGCTCCCCCCCCGATCCGCAGCAGACCTTCTTCCCGCTGCAGGCGTTTCGCGACCTGGTGGTGTCTGCCCTCGGGACGCTGCTCCTGTTCGTGATCGCCGCGCTCTCCACGGACGAGCTCGGCGAGCCGGCGTCGCGCACCGTCGAGGGTTTCACGCCGTACCCGGACTGGTACTTCCTTGCGCATTTCCAGCTCTTGCGGGTGCTGCCGTCGGGCTGGCAGCAGGTGGCCACCGTGTACGTACCCGGCGGGCTGTGCGCGGCGCTGTTCCTGCTGCCGTTCCTCGACCGCGGCGCGGAGCGACACCCCCGGCGACGGCCGGTGCTGACCGGGGCGGGCGTGCTGGTGGTGCTGATCGGCGTCGTGCTGTGGCTGGGAGGATACCGCGACATGGTGGCCCACCAGGATGACCCGGGAATACCGTCGGTCGCGGATGCCGACCCGCTGGCTCGGGGGAAAGCTCTCTATGAGCAGTACGAGTGCTATACCTGTCACATGATCGACGGCGATGGGATCGAGTACGGACCGGACCTCACCCGCGTTGCGCGTCGCGTGCGTGCGGACTACTTCGGCCCGTTCCTGCGCAACCCGCAGTCCCTGGTCTCGGAGTCGGAGATGCCACCGTTCGAGGGGACCGAGCAGGAGCTCGCCGAGATCATCGCCTACCTGAGGAGTTTGAAGTGAGAGCCGTGCCCATTTCCGTCCGTCCGCGCAGGCGACTCCGCTGGATTTCCGTGCTGGTTCCGCTCGCGGTGCTGGCCGTGACGTTCGCCGTCAGCCACGCCCATGAGAGGGTGGCGCCCCCGCCCCAGGCCAACAGTGGGGCCCCGAAGGAACTCAAGGTGGCCCGGCTGATGCTGCGGGCCAAGTTCAACCCCGCCTATCCGTACAACATCATCATGATCAAGCACTCCCCCTTCATGGCTACTGAGAGGTCGGTGAAGGCCCACGAGAGCCGCCCCGACGGCCGCGCCGTCTCCGAGGACACGGGCTACCAGGCGAACCTGCGCTACGGCTCCCACCAGAGCCTCACCCGCGACTGGGCGATGCCGATGCACCAGACGGACACGCTCTTCCACAAGAAGAAGGTGGCGGTGGCGTTCATGTTCGGCGGCGAGGCCGATAACCACGCCATCAACACCGTGCCCAAGGAGACGCTGGTCAGGATCACCAAGGCCGAGCCGGGGGGCCGGGACGGCGAGGGTGTCTGGGAGCCGGCGACAACCGGCCTCACCCCGGCCAAGGAGAACGACGTGATGAACAAGTACCTGGCGGGAGACCTGACACAGGTGAAGGAAGGCTAGCCGCGATGGCCAAGGTATATAACTGGCAACTGGGTAGGGAGATGGACTACCGGTTCCCGGAAGCTCATCCGCAATGGCAGTTCGCGGCGGTGTTCAACATCAACCGCTGCATCGCCTGCCAGACCTGTACCATGGCCTGCAAGTCCACCTGGACGTTCTCTCGCGGCCAGGAGTTCATGTGGTGGAACAACGTGGAGACCAAGCCCTACGGCGGCTATCCCCACCACTGGGACGTGAAGCTCCTCCAGCTCCTGGAGGAGGCGAACCCCGGCGGCCAGGTGTGGAACGGCGCCCAGCAGGGCGACCGCCAGCCCTACGGAATCTACCAGGGACAGACGATCTTCGAGGCGGCCGCTGAGGCTGGGAACGAAACCGCCCTCGGCTATCTGCCTACCGAGCAGGAGTGGACCGCGCCCAACCTCTACGAGGACACCGCCAAGGGCCCACAAGGAGCCCGCAACAAGCTCCATTCCGAGGGCACGCGGCTCCCAGAGCACAACACCTGGTTCTTCTACCTGCAGCGCATCTGCAACCACTGCACCTACCCGGGCTGCGTCGCCGCCTGCCCCCGCAACGCCATCTACAAGCGCCCTGAGGACGGCATCGTCCTCATCGATCAGGAGCGCTGCCGCGGTTACCGCAAGTGCGTGGAGCAGTGCCCCTACAAGAAGTCGATGTACCGGCCCAACATGCGGGTGAGCGAGAAGTGCGTGGGCTGCTACCCCAGGGTCGAGGGCAGCGATCCCCTGACCAAAGGCATACCCATGGAGGCCCGCTGCATGGCCACCTGCGTCGGCAAGATTCGTATGCAGGGGCTGGTACGCATCGAGGACGGCGACTGGGCCGAGGACGCCAGCAACCCGCTCTACTACCTGGTTCGCAAGGAGCGGGTGGCCCTGCCCCTCTACCCTCAGTTCGGCACTGAGCCCAACATCTACTACATCCCGCCCCGCTGGGTGCCCCGCCCCTACCTGCGGCAGATGTTCGGCCCCGGCGTCGACGAGGCGATCGACCGCTACACCAACCCCTCGCGGGAGCTTCAGGCCGTCCTCCAGCTGTTCCGGGCCAGCCAGAAGATCATCTTCCGCTACGAGATCGAAGAGGGCGAGAAGGTGCTGGACACTGAGATCAACGGCCGCCCGTTCCAGATGTACAACGACACGGTTATCGGGTTCGATAAGGAGGGGAACGAGGCCGTGCGGCTGTCCCTAGAGGAGCCCTTCCACGTTCGTTCCGAGCAGTACCAGAACTCGATCTAAGGAGAGCTTCGTGGTCACACAGAGGAGGGAAAAACGAGCGGAGAGGGCAGCGGGTCGTGCCCTGGCTCGCAGCGCCCTGTACCGGCTGCTCTCTCAGGCGCTGGTCTACCCGAGCGGAGATGCGATTGCGGCTCTGCGGGAGGTGGACCTGCCCCAGGCCCAGCTGGCCGCCGCGCATCTCCCGCCGAACGTGAACTCGCTCTTGGCGGCTTTGGACGAGCACCTGCAAGCCACGGAAGCCATCCAGCTGCAGGCCGAGCACCGGCGGGTGTTCACCCACATCCTGTCGCTGGACTGCCCTCCCTGCGAAACGTTCTACTCCGCTCGCCACATCTTCCAGGAGACACAGGATCTGAGTGATATCAGCGGCTTCTTCCGGGCGTTCGGCCTGGAGATGGGTGACAAGGAGAGGTTGGATCACATAAGCGTGGAGCTGGAGTTCTTGCACTTCCTGACCTACAAGGAGGCGTACGCCCGGACGCGTCACGGCCCGGCCAGAGCCCGCCTCTGCCGGGAGGTGCAGCGAAAGTTCGTGGAGGACCACCTGGGCCGGTGGGCGCTCAAGTTCGCGGATCGGCTTAGACAGAAGGCCGGCGGGGGCTACTTCGGCTGCGTGGCCTCGTTGACGGAGGCGTTTATGGCGGCGGAGGTGGAATTCCTGAGAGCGCGACCGGAATCCGTGTTGGCGGGCCAGGAGTGGCGGAACGCGACTCCTGAGGAGATCAGCTGCCCCATAGCTGAGGTTCACCAGTAGTGGGAGGAGGCGAGCTGCGCATCACTGCTGGGTGGACGGTAGCAGGGATTATTGCCTTGGCCCTGATTGTGTCTGTTGGGCTGACCCTGAGCGATATGCGACTCGCCTCCTCCCAGACGATCACCCTGGTGGCCAAACGGAGCGAGGTGGAGGTGCCCCTGGACGACCCGTTCGCCAGGGTCTGGAACCGGGCCAACCCCGTGGAGGCGCCCCTGAGCGCCCAGAATATCACGCCGCCTAAGGGTGGAGGCGATCGTACCATCACCGCCCGCGCCCTGCACGACGGCGAGCGCCTCTACATACTGATGGAGTGGGATGACGACAGCGAGGACCTGCTGGTCAGCCGCCAGGCGGAGTTCAGCGACGCCGCCGCCGTGCAGTTCCCCGTCGCCCCCGGCGAAAACGTACCCGCCTTCTGCATGGGCGATCCCACTTCCCCCGTGAACATCTGGCAGTGGAAGGCGGCCTGGCAGGCGGACATGGAGCAGGGCTTCGTGGACGTGCAGGACGCCTACCCCGACATGCAGGTTGACCTATACCCGTTCGAGGAGGAGGCGGAGTTCTATCCAGCCCGCGCCGTCGGCAACGTGTTCGCCCAGGACGACCGGACCACCGCCGTGGACAACCTGCTGGCGGGCAGCTTCGGCACCCTCACCCAGGCGCCGGATCAGGTCGTGCAGGGGACCGGGGTGTGGCGGGACGGCAGCTGGCGGCTGGTCTTCGCCCGCGACCTGAATGTGGGGGAAGACTACTCCCAGTTCGCGGAGGAGGAGAGCACCAACATCGCCTTCGCCGTCTGGGACGGGGCCAGGGGCGAGCGTGACGGCATTAAATCCGTATCCCAGTTCCTGACGCTGGAGGTGTCACCAGACGTGGCCGAGCCGGGCGGAGGCGTCACCGTCTGGATCATCGTGGTGGTGGTGTTGGGGGCGGTGGCGCTGACCCTGGTACTGGCCCTATACGGCAGGCAGAGGCAGAACGGATAGACCATGCTGGAGGGAGCTGCACCGCGACTGGCCGCAGCCACGCGAGTGGCGCGCCCCGCCCTGACGGGCGGCGGCTTGCGTCAGTTGGTGGCCGTCCTTCTGGCGGCTGTCCTGGCGGAGACGCTGCTCCTGCGTCTGGTAACGCGGATCGGAGTGCACGTCCCCAAGGGAGAAGGCGCGGTCGCCGCCTTCCAGGCGGCCTCGTTCCTCGGGTCTCTCGCCTTCAACTTCGCTTCGCTGTTGGCGATAATCCTGGTCGTCATCGTCTTGGCCACACTCGTGCAGCGGATAGGCAGCCGCCTGGGGCGACTGGCCCTCGTCGGCCTCTCGCTGGCGATGCTTTCGGGGCTGGCCCTCAGCCTGGCCACGAATGCGCCCGCCGCCGATGCGCTATTCGGCGTGTCGGTGGCCCTTCTAGTTGGGCTCATGGGCCTTAGCCTAGCGGGGCGGGAGGGAACGAGACCCGCTACCGTATTGGCCCTGACGTTGGTTGTTGCCGCCTACTTCAGCTATCAGTACTACGTCCTGGCCCACCTGTTCTACCGGATTCTGGACTACGGGGCGGTGCCTCCGCTGAGCATCACCGTGCTGCGGCTGGGCGAGGTGCTGGCGGTGGCAGCCGCTGCCGCAGCCTTCTGGGCCTGGGGCCTTCCTCGCTGGCGGCGGGTGGGAACGGCGGGCCTTGGGGCAGTGGCAGCCGTGCTGCTCGCCCTGACGCTCGCCGGCCTGTCGCCCGCCTCGACGATGGCGATCCTGGCTCTGTGGACCACCGGCCTCAGCCTGTTCTTGCCCTTCCCGGTCTATCTGGTAGCCCTCGGCCTGTACCTGCTGACCCTGGTGGCCTGCTCGCGCAGCGGCGACGCCTTCTGGACTGCGGCGGGACTGCTTCTGGTACTGCTGGCCGGTTACATGGCGGAATCCACAT
>JADFNQ010000100.1 GCA_022563285.1 Chloroflexota bacterium
CGTCGGCGCCTTCAGCGCTCAGCGTGACGTTGCCGACGTTCTTGGCTCCACTGAACAGGGCGATGGGATCATGGCAGCCGGCGCAGTAGCGCGTCGCTTCCGGGGCCAACTCGTCGGCCATATTCGCCTGGACTTTCTGAAAGACGAAATCCATCGACGCATAGCGGTGGGCGCTGGGCTGCCACTCCGCAACGATTTCGGTATGGCATCCGCTGGTCCCGCAACCGACGGATCCGGACAGCTCTCGCGGGTGAATTCGTCCCTGCTCACGATATTGCCTCAAAGCATCGTCTATGGCAGTGCCGACGCGCGCCTGCTGGTCGTCGTCGAGTTCCATTCCATCGGCGGCCACAGCGGGTCGCCCGTCTTCTTCCTGTATCCCATGACCTTGAGCACGCCTATGAGGCACGAAGAAAGTGGTACGAATTACATGCAATATGACCAGGCGCATGTCTCTGGGTTCATGGGTTTGGTCACGGGCCACTATCCAATCGTTGCTGAGTCAGCAAATGGATTGAACGATTCACGGGTCGAGCTTAATTCAGGCATAGCGGTAGTGACGCCTGCTTGTGAAGTAAAGGATTTACTCATGCGTAAAGATTTCATCGAACAGCGCAAGAAACTGCGGAAGAGCGTGGAGTCTAAGGGATCGCCAACGCCGCGTATGGATTTTGGCGATGCATCAGGATTTACCCGAGATGATATGGAACGGGAATTGAAGAAGGTCAGTCGGCGGGTTGAGCCCGAGCAATCTGCCGAAGAATCGTCTGGAACATAGGCTGTTCGTCCTTCCGGTGGTTGTACCGGAAGGTGTACTCGTTCACGTAAGACTGTAGGTACTTGGCGCTGACGGCGTGGTAGACGCCGCTGATGCCGCCTAGCCGTCGGCGTCCGGCAACCGCCTCCAGCAGCGGCTGTAGCGAGGCGTTTCACGATGGCGTATACTGTGCTGGCGTGACCCTTACGCAACCGTCAAGGAGGAGACCATGAGGGACGTCGCTGTCATCGGCGCTGGCATGACACGGTTCGGGAAGTACCTGGACCGCAGCATGAAGGACCTCACCCGCGAGGCCGTGGACGGGGCGCTGGGCTGCGCCGGCATGGACAAGTCGAAGCTGGAGGTCGCCATCGTGGGCAACGCCGCCGCGGGGCTGATCACCGGCCAGGAGTGCATCCGCGGCCAGGTTGTGCTGCGGGAGATGGGCATCGGCGGCATCCCCATCATCAACACGGAGAACGCCTGCGCCAGCTCCTCCACCGCTTTCCACATGGCCTGGCTGTACGTGGCCTCCGGTATGTACGACGTCGCCCTGGCGGTGGGCGTGGAGAAGCTCTACCACGAGGACAAGCGGAAGTCGTACGCCGCTATCGGCGCCGCGGTGGACGTGGAGTGGGCGAAAGAGATGCAGGCGTCGATGCAGGCCTCCAAGGATAACGGCGGCCGCGGCGAGCAGCCGGCAGCCGGCGAGGGTGCGGGGGAGAAGCGCTCTATGTTCATGGACTTCTACGCCGCCTTCGCCCGGCAACACATGCAGCGCTACGGCACGACCAAGGAGCAGTTCGGCCGCATCGCCGTCAAGAACCACTACCACGGCTCTCTCAACCCGCACGCCCAGTACCGCGAGGAGTACACGCTGGAGGACATCCTGAACTCGCCCCTAGTGGCCGAGCCCCTCACCCGGCTCATGTGCTCCCCCATCGGCGATGGGGCAGCGGCGGCGATCCTCTGCTCCGCCGAGAAGGCGAAGCAGTTCACGACCAAGCCCGTAAACATCCTCGCTTCCACCGTCGGCTCCGGCAGCGACCGCGGCGCCGACGAGCCCGGCATCACGGAGCGGGTGGTGCAGCAGGCGTACAAGCTGGCGGGCGTAGGCCCGGAGGACCTCAGCGTTATCGAGCTACACGACGCCTCGGCGCCAGCGGAGCTGGTGCTGTACGAGGAGTTGGGGCTGTGCGGGCCGGGGGAGGGCGGCAAGCTGATCGACGCCCGCGCTACCTACTTCGACGGCTCGATACCGGTGAACACCAGCGGCGGGCTGATCTCCAAGGGACACCCGATCGGGGCGACCGGCGTTGCCCAGATCTACGAGATCTTCACACAGCTCCGCGGCGAGGCGGGCGAGCGGCAGGTAGCCAAGCCGCGCATAGGCCTGACGGAGAACGGCGGCGGCATGGTGAAGGGCGAGACGGCGGCGCTGTCCGTGCACATCTTCTCGGTCTAGCGGGCCCGCGGTCGGCGTAGCAGGCGGTCGTGCCTGCCACATGCTATCGAAATCTGTTATAATGGGCGAACCTTACTATTAAGGGAGCCCCGTGTACGAGAGCCTTATCGTAGAGCAGACCGGCGCCGTAGCTACCATCCGCCTCAACCGGCCCGAGAAGCATAACGCCCTCAACGCCCAGCTCTCCCACGAGCTGATCGAGGCCCTGGACAAGGTTGAAGCCGACGACGCCGTCAACGTGATCGTGCTCACAGGGGCGGGGGAGAAGGCGTTCTGCGCCGGAGCCGACATGGCGGAGGCGGTGGGGGCCGGCGGAACGAACTCCGGCTACGTGGGGGCGCCTGCGGAGGCCGTGGCCCGCGTCCTACGAACCCGCAAGCCGATCATCGCCGCCGTGAACGGCTACTCCTACGGGGGCGGCGCCCTGCTCGCCATCAACTGCGACATCCGCATCGCCTCGGAGGACGCGCGCTTCCGCTTCGTCGGCGCCAGCTACGGGCTGGTCGTGGGGGCGTTCCAGTTGCCGCGGATCGTGGGGGCGCCGCTGGCCAAGGAGCTGATCTTCACGGCCCGCACGATAGACGCGCAGGAGGCGCTGCGCATCGGCCTGGTGAGCCACCTGGTGCCGCTGGAGGAGCTGGAAGCCACGGTGACGGAGATGGCCCTGGCTATCGCCGCGAACTCCCGCGCCGCGGTCATGGAGTCCAAGCAGGTGATCGACATCGCTACTTCCAACCGGGAGGCGTTCCGGCGCGAGGTGGAGGCGAACCTGGAGCTGCGCCAATCGGAGGAGCACCAGGAGCGGTTCCGGGCGGCCGCCATGCGGGTCACGGGCGGCAAGTAGCGGCTAGAGGCGAGACCGGGCCGCCTGCCCTATTAGCGTTTCGGTTAGGCTGGATACGTCAGGAAGTTCTTCAAGCCGCGCTACCAGGGCGACAGCCCGCTCGCTGGCCTCGCTGGAGATAACCCCCTCCGTGCATTCGCGGAACTTCCCGACCATCTCTTCCCAGGACAGTGGCAGTGCCGGGTCACCCCGGGGCCTGTCCACCCGCTGGCTGTGCTCGCTCCCGTCCTGGAGGACGATGCGCACCTCGGCGTAACCGCCGATAGGGACGGCGCCCGCCTCCTCGCCCTCTTCGGCATGAACCAGCGACATCAGCTTCCGCACCGCGGGCCGGCGGACGGCTTCGTCCGTGAAGGAGGCCAGGCCGACGCGACCGTCCAGGAGGGCGGCGGCGAGGCAGTACTCCAGGCTGAACTTCCCCTCCAGCCCGGTCACCGGCGGCTCCCTGCGCAGCGGCAGCAGGGCGCCGCGGCTGACCTCCACCCGGACTTCCGTGATAGCAGCGGCTTCGATGCGGTGGCGGGTCCGGAGCTCCAGGGCGGCGTCCAGGGAGCGGTGGACTGCGTAGCAGCAGGGGTAGAGCTTCACGCCGAAGCCGGAAGCCGTGATCTCGAACGGCTCACCCAGGGTCGCAAGCGGCTTAAGGTCAACCTCAGCGCCGCCGCTCATCGCCCGCAGGAACCCGCTCTCGCCCTCCAGGGCGCAGCGGTCGGCGGTGAAGCCGCTGGCGGCCAGCTCGGCAGCCACGACGCCGTTGCGGGCGGCCCAACCGGCGTGCAGGGGCTTGGTCATGGTGCCGAAGTTCTGCTGGAGGCCGCCGGCCAGGGAGGCGGCGATGCCGAGGGCCATCCATGTCCGCTCCACGTCCAGCCGCAGGAGGCGGGCGCAGGCGGCCGCCGCACCGAGGGTGCCCAGGGTGGAGGTGGCGTGCCAGCCCAGGGCGTAGTGTGGCTCGCCGATGGCCCGGCCCAACTTCGTCTCCACCTCGAACCCCAGCACGAAGGCTGTAAGCAGGTCGTGGCCACTCCTCCCTTCCTTCTCGGCCAGCGCCAGGACAGCGGGCAGCAGGGGTACGCTGGGATGACCACGCATGGGAAGGCTGACGTCGTCGTAGTCGAGGGCGTGGGCGGCAGTGCCGTTGGCGAGAGCGGTGTCCGCGGCGGGAGCCCGGAATCCCTGCCCCAGCACCGTAGCCACGGCCCGGCCGCCCTGCTCCCGCACCCAGTCCGCCACGGTGCGGGCGCTATCCTCTCGCGAGCCGGCCAGGGTCACACCCAGCGTGTCCAGCACGGCCCGCTTACCTTGGACGATCGCCTCCTCCGGCACGTCCTCGGTCTCGGCGACGAAACGGGCGAGGCGTTCGCTGACGTTCACGGGGCAATGGTAGCACGAGCGATAGCTTGCCAGCCCTCGCCCGTGCCGCTATAGTGGTCGCCGCGACCTTAGTTCAAGGAGTCATCGATGACAGAGGCAGTGCTCGGCATCAAGGTGGGCGACCGGGCGGAGTTCGAGAAGACAGTCACCGCCGAGGACGTGGCCCGCTTCGCGGACATCACCGGCGACAGCAACCCGCTGCACCACGACCAGGACTACGCGGCCAAGACGCGCTTCGGGCAGTGCATCGCCCACGGGATGCTGAGCGCGGGTTTCATCTCGGCGGCGGTGGGGACGAAGCTGGCCCCCAACTGCTGCGTGATCTACCTGAGCCAGAGCCTCCGCTTCCTGCGGCCGGTGAAGATCGGCGAGACCGTGCGGGCGGTGGCCGAGGTGAAGGGGACGGACCCCCAGAAGCGCATCGTTACGTTACAGACGGACTGCTTCAACCAGGACGGGGAGCCGGTGGTGAAGGGCGAAGCAGTGGTGCTGCTGGACCCGGTGCCCTAGCGGGCCTTCGACACTTTAGGGTGAGCGAACGCCGGCAGCGGTCAGCGTGATGTAGCGGCGGCCTTCAGGCCACCACATGGAGGGCTAAAGCCCTCCGCTACGTTATGCTGGCTCTTCATACAGCTTGATCACCCGCACCTGGCCGGGCGGGGCCGCCTGCACGCAGAGGTCGCAGAGGACGCACTCGTCCTCGTTCTCCTCCACCACCCGCGCCTTGCCTTCGTCGTCCAGGTCGAAGATGCTGACCGGGCAGACCTCCACCAGCTTCTTCGCCAGCTCGCGGTCCGCGGCGGCCTTGGAGTCGACCTCCACCCGGATGAACATGGAGGGCATCAGGCCGCCTCCTCCAGGCGCTGCTTGACCAGCGCGGGGATATCGGATATCTCCTCGGCCACGGAGATGCCGGCCTCGGTGAGGCGGCGGATCTTCTCCGCGGCGGTGTCCTGCTTCCCCTCGACGATAGTGCCGGCGTGGCCGAAGCGCATGCCGGGCATGGCGTCCATGAACCGCCCCGCCATGAAGGCGACGATGCGCAGGCGGCTGT
>JADFNQ010000101.1 GCA_022563285.1 Chloroflexota bacterium
CCTGTCGGACCTGAGCCAGGCTGTCGCGGTAGCGCTGGGGCGAGAAGAGGTAGGGGAGATAGCCGTCGCCCAGGCGGCCGGCGCGCCGGATGGCGGCCTGGGAGCGGCCGGCGATCCAGAGGGGCGGGCCGCCGCGCTGGGCGGGCTTGGGCTGCAGGGTGACGCCGTCCAGCTTGGTGAACCGGCCATCGAAGCTGACGTTATCCTCGGTCCAGAGCCTGCGCAGGAGCTGGATCGCTTCGTCCGTGCGGGCGCCGCGCTGGCTGACGGGGACGCCGACGGCCTCGAACTCCTTGGGGTACTCGCCGCCGACGCCTATGCCCAGGGTTAGACGCCCGCCGGAGATAACGTCCACGGAGGTGATCTCCTTGGCGGCGAGGGCGGCCGGGCGGAGGGGGAGGAGGAGGACGGCGGTGCCCAGCCGGATGCGGCTGGTGAGGGCGGCGGCGGCGGCCAGAGTGGTGAGGGCGTCGAAGGTGGGGAAGTAGAAGAAGATATGCTCGGAGGTCCAGACGGAGTCGTAGCCCAGCTCCTCGATGCGGGCGGTGTCCCGCCACTGCTGAGGGTAGAGGTTCAGACCGAACTGGAGGCGGTCGGGCATGGAGGCACTCCTTGTCTAGACGTTGACGCGCACGTAAACTTACTATACTGTTCGGTCACCAGTCCAGTTCGAGAAGGAGGCGCCTCGGGAGTCCGCGGGAGCGGTCGTGGAGTTCCTGGCGTCAGTGCCGGCGGCGGCGTAGACGGAGGAGCGTACGAACTAACCAGTCGGTATGTCCTAGATAGGGGTCACCCTTGAAATTCGGGATCATCTACGAGCTACAGATGCAGAAGCCGTGGGACAGCGATATGGAGTCCCGCACCTACCACGACGCCCTGGAGCAGATAGAGCTCGCCGATAAGGTCGGCTTCGACTACGTGTGGGAGGTGGAGCACCACTTCCTGGAGGAGTACTCCCATTCGTCGGCGCCGGAGGTGTTCCTGGCGGCGGCCAGCCAGCGGACCAAGAACATCCGCCTCGGCCACGGCGTGGCGCTGCTCCCCTACCCGTTCAACCATCCGATCCGCGTCGCCGAGCGGGCGGCCGCCCTGGACATCGTCTCCAACGGGCGGGTGGATCTGGGCACCGGCCGCTCCATCACGGAGCAGGAGCTGGGCGGCTTCAACATCGACCCGGCGGACTCGCGTCCCATGTGGGACGAAGCGGTCCGGATGATCCCCAAGATGTGGACCCAGGAGACGTTTTCCTGGGAGGGGGACTACTTCGTGGTGCCGCCCCGCAACGTCATCCCCAAGCCGGTCCAGAAGCCACACCCGCCCATGTGGATGGCCTGCACCCAGCCGGACAGCTTCCGCATCGCCGGGGAGTACGGACTGGGGGCGCTCTCCTTCGGCTTCATCGCCCCCGGCGTGCTGGAGGCGAGCCTGAATATCTACCGAGAGGCCGTGAAGGACGCCAAGCCAGTGGGGGAGTTCGTGAACAACCAGTTCGCGGCGACGACGTTCGCCTCCGTGGCGGCCACGGATGAGGAGGCGCTGGAGTTCGGGCGGCCGGCGGCGGAGTTCTTCCAGGAGTCGCTTGGCATCCTGTTCATCCCCTGGGCGAAGAAGAAGGACGCGCCGCCATCGTACCAGTACTACGTGAGCCTGGCCCAGATGGTGGAGGCGCGGCTGAGCGAAGGGGGCGGCGAACGGTTTCAGGAGGCGTGGGAGTCCGATACGCTATGCATCGGCAGCCCGGAGCGCTGCCGTAGGGTGGTGAAGAGCTACGCGGAGACCGGCATCGACCAGCTGATCTTCATGTGTCAGGTGGGGCGCGTACCCCACGAGAAGGTGATGCAGACGATCCGGCTGTTCGGGGAGGAGATCATCCCCGAGTTCAAGTAGCTGTCCGCACTCCATCCCTTTTGGGCAGGCGGCGAACAGAGAGGGATGTCCCGGCCCGCCGCGCCTTTTAGCGCCTGCATGTGAAGAGCGCTAGCGTAGCGGGCGGGCCATCCCGAGAGACCAACGGTCATCCCTTGCCGCCATAAAACTCTTCCTCGATGAACGGCCTGAGAACGGACGAGAAGAAAACGGCCTGCCCGTTCGCGGACCACGAAATCTCCGCATGCCTGAGAGAGATGTCGCGTCCCGTACGGGTGAGCTGACCCAATCCACTGGCATCGGTGTTGATTATGCGAATACCGGCGTCGTCCACGCTGCCAACGAAAACTGCCAGCTGTCTGCCGTCGGGGGAAAAGACAGGGCTGCCCAAGCCCCGATCGACGTTAAATGTCGCCAACTCCGTTTCATCACCGGTGTCCAGATCCCGGAGGTACAGCCCCTTCAGGTTGAAGGCGGTGGTCCTCCAAAATGCGATAGCCTTTCCGTCTGGCAACCAGGAGGGGAAGCCTTCGTCCTGAGGGGTTCCCTCGCCCTCGTCGGTTTCGGTCAGTCGCGTCAGACCCCGGCCATCCGCGCCTATCAGCCAGAGGTCCACCAGAGGAGGAGGCATCTGTTCGCCCTCCTCCGGTGGAGGCAGCATCTCTTGAGGCTCCGCGGCGATGAACAGCAGCTGGTCCCCCTCGGGCGACCAGGCAGGCGGCGATATCTCTCCGAACTCGGTCGGGAAGTTGACACCCGAGACCAGCGTCTTCTCGTCGCCGCTCGCCACGTCCACCACACGCAAGGCGTCGGGCAACAGATAGGCGATACGCTCACCATCGGGCGACCACGTAAGAGCTAACGGTTGCGTGTAGCGCTCAGCCTCGAGCTTGCTGCGGCCGCTGCCGTCCGCGGCGATAGAGTACAGGTCGCCGTCGCTGACGAAGGCGATGCGCTCGCTATCCGGAGACCAGGCTATGGGTTCCGCCACGTACTCTGCCAGCATGCGCTCGTCACCGCCGTCGACGTCGCTTACCCATAACTCGTCCTGCCCCTCGCCGGAGGGCTTCAGGAATACCACGTTTTCGCCGTCGGGGGAGCGCGGGCCAGGCAGGCGAGTCAGGTCGCTGCCGTCCACGTTGACCGCGTAGCGCCGCACCCCGAAGCCCAGCGAGCGCACAAACACCAGCTGCGAGCCATCCGGAGACCAGAGCACGGTCGAGACCCGAAAACCCGGGTCATCCTCCAGCACCCGGACAGGCTCCGGCCCATCCACCAAGCCCACCTGCAGGCCCTGGGCGCCGCAGGCGTAGTTAGTTGCCCGCGACGTAAGGCTCAAGGCGAACACAGCGAACGTCCCCGACACCGCTGGCGCCTCACAGAGGGTCCGCTCTTCTCCCCCGGTAGCAGGCACGACAACGAGCGACTGGGGGAGCACTGTGCCATATCTAGGGTCGAGAGTCCCACGATCGACGGCGATCAGGTCACCCTCGGGAAGCCATCTCGGTTGCGTCTCCAAGACGTCCCGGGTAACCTGCGTCACCGCGCCGCTGGCGATATCCAGCACATAGGTACCGTTATCGGCGGTTCTTGGGGCAGCCTTTCCACCTAGGTCAGCGATAGTGTAAGCCAACCGCTTGCTGTCGGGAGAGAACACCGGTCCGCTCACGCCTCCCTCCGACTCGACCACCGTCCTCGGCGGCCCGGCGAAATCTAAGAGAACTAAGCTCGAACAGCAATAGGGGGTGAAGGGGTTAGTGAGGTACGCTATTTTGCTGCCATCGGGTGACCAACTCGTGAGAACATTTGTGTAAGGATCAAGGAAGCCACCTCCCGTCTCTAGTGGGAGAGTATTGTCGGAGGGGACACCCAGCACCGTGAAGATCCTATAGTTCGGGGAATCACCAGCCAGAGCTAACAGCTTCCTCCCGTCCGGTGACCAGCTCAGCGGGCGTGTCCCTTCGCGACCGATGGCCAGCTGCTTGCGGCCGGAGCCGTCGGGTTTCACGACATGAACGGTCGCTTGCGGCAGGCTTCCGGTGCCTGCGATAAGGGAGAAGGTGAGCCATTCCCCGGTGGGTGACCATTGGATTCCCCCTTGCCAGTTGAAGACCGCCGCGGGCACCGCCACGTCCTTGCTTTCACTGACCGCATCCACGATGTGGATCTGCTGCTCCGCCCCTGACCTAAAGGGTGGGTCTAGCAGGAAGGCGAGCTTATCGTCCCGTGGGGACCAGGCCAACAAGGACGGAGAGCCCTCTAACTCAAGCTCCCGTTGGGCATCTCCCAACGCGGAGATAATGTGCAGGTCGCTGCGGCCGCCGCTGTGCACAACGAAGGCTATCCACTCCCCGTCAGCCGACCATTCCAGGCCGCTCGCCACCTGTCCGTCCACCTCCACAGCGCGTTCAACGTCGCCGGCCGGAGACACGATAAGCACCTCGGTGGCTTTACCATTGGGCGGAGTTACGAACTCCAGCCGTTCTCCGCGGGGTGCCCAGGCTACCGTACCCTCAAACTCCGAGTGAATTTGGGTAAGCCCCGTACCATCGGCGTTGACCACAAACAGGTCGGGCGTCTCCGGTGTGACAGGATCCGCGGGCAACCGCAGAGCCACCGGGGTGGCCGTCCCCTGTGGAGTGGGCGTCCCACGTACGGTAATCGAGGCTGGTGGCTTCTCACCACCCCCGCCGGCCGCGACGAAGTAGACGGGGATGCCTACAACGATGGCAATGACGGCGGAGGCAATGCCGCCCGCCAGCAACTGTCGCCGCCGGCTCTGGCGCAGCCAGTTGCGAAACCGATCAAAGAGTTCACGAGATTTCTCAAGGAGTTCGCGAGGTTTCACGAAAACACCTCCCCGGGACGGACTGCATCATTGTAACTTATGCTGACGAGTCAAGCACTCCAACTCCTTTGGGCCTGCCCGCCTCTGGAGGGTGCGCGGCTCCCGAACAATCAAGCCGCCGACTTCAGTCGGGGGTGTCGCGCAACGATATCCACCGCAGATTTGGTGGCGGCCTTTCCCGAAAATTCCCCGCCCGTTTAACATAAGCTTCGTCCCACCAGCATCCGGCATCGCTATAATGAGGCCGTCCGCTCCCGATTCAAGCCGGACATATGTTTACGCACCTACACCTTCACACCGAATACTCCCTCCTGGACGGCCTCTCACGCATGCCGCTGCTCATGGACCGCGCTCTGGAGCTGGGCCAGGAGGCGGTCGGCCTGACGGACCACGGCGTCCTCTACGGCGCCATCCAGTTCTACAAGGAAGCTAAGGCCCGCGGCATCAAGCCCATCATCGGCGTGGAGGCGTACATCGCCCGCGACTCCCGCCACTCGCGGGAGCCCAACGATAAGCAGCCCTTCCACATGACGCTCCTGGCCAAGAACGAGACGGGTTATCGCAACCTGCTTGCCGCCAGCACCAAGGCCCACCTGGAAGGCCACTACTACCGCCCGCGTATGGACAAAGAGCTGCTGGAGGAGCACCAGGAAGGGATCATCGCCCTCTCCGGCTGCAACTCCAGCGAGGTCGCCCGCCTGTTGACGGAGGGCCG
>JADFNQ010000102.1 GCA_022563285.1 Chloroflexota bacterium
TCTTCGCCCGTTCTTTTTCGTGCTCTAGTTCGAGCTCTGCATAGCGTTGAGAGCGCGTGACTTGTAGTTTGGCAAAACCAAAAAGCACGACCCCAAATGCGATGACATAAAGCGTATACGCCCACCAGGTGCGGTAAGCAGGCGGCAGGACGGTCAACTGGAAAACGTCCTCGTTGCCAATTTTACCATACACATTTCGCGCACGCACTTTGAACAGGTACTCTCCTTCAGAAAGGTTGGTATAATCTTTCGTTGTTTCCCTGGACCAGTGCGACCATTCCCGGTCGAATCCTTCCAGCATATGCTGGTAACGGATTTCATCTACGGCACTGTAGAAGGAGGCAGCAAACTCGAATCGCATGGCGTTGTTGGCATAAGGCAGAATCGGCGACTCATATTTATGCGTCCCCCGGGTAGCGTAGGAGCCGTTAAAAATCAGTGAATCCTGCTGCACGGTTACTCGCCGAACCAAGGTCCTGAATGGCGTCGTCTCATTCCCTGGATCGCCAGGGACGTATTTGACCACAGCCTCTGTTCCACCAAACCAGACCGTCCCGTCATCCCCCGGATAGATGGCTTTGACCTCGCCGATATCCGTGATGCGGCGAAAAGGGGTGCCATGCCAGCGAAAGGAGCCATCAGCTTCGGGCACGGCCGCACCCAACATAACCTGACGATCCATCCGGGCGAAGAACCAGGTACGGCCGGCCGCATCCTCTTTGACTCGGCCGATATAGCAGTCGGGCCTTGTAAAATCGAGGCCATAAGTGGAATCGCTTCGAAAGGTATCACTTAGCTCGTCAAATTGGTACAAGCCGGAGGCGCTGGCGAATATCGTCCGGCTCTTTATTGGGAATACATTTCTCTGGCCCGCTGGCAAGCCGTGTTCTTCGTTGTACCTTGAAATTTTGGCGGTATATTTATAGAGGGAATCCGGTGCAGCCATAGGCTCGATGGCCTGCACGCGGACCAAATCAGCCGCGAGTTCCGCAAGCCATAGGGTGTCGGTATCGTCTCCAGAGATCGTAAGCGTCTCCTTAATTGGACCTTGTACTTTTCCAATGTAGGTCCAGCGCCCATGCTCTTTCTGCAAGACCCCGAGGCCGGTCTGCAGGGCGAGGGCGGTTCCAACGTAGCTGGGATCCGCCAGCTCGGACATGGCGGTGGAGAACTGGGCGGAGTCCGCGACCACGGCCAGCCCCCAGAACAGGACCAGGATCACGATGATAACCGACGCGCCCTCCGGCAGGAATCCGACGAAGAGGGCGATGGCGCCGCTGCCGATCATAGCTGCGGACGCGCTCAGGCTCCTCCCCCAGCGTTCAGAGCCCAGCCCGGCAAGGACGCTGCCGCCCGCGCCGGCGGCGAACACTGCAAACGCCAGGACGCCCGCCAGCTCGAAGGTGCCGGAGAAGAGGCCCTGATTGCCGACGACCTCCACCAGGAACAGGGGCACCCATGTCCACATGGCGTACAGCTCCCACATATGGCCGAGGTAGCCGCCGATGGCGAGCGCCGTCGCCCGGCCCCGGATAACCTCCAGGGCGTAGCGAGGACGAAAGCGTGTCGTCGGGGCTGTAAACGGCCCATCCGGGACGAACACCAGGGTCAGGAAGCCACCGCCGAGCGTGGCCAGGGCCGCCCCGATTATCGTAGGCTCCCAGGCCTCGGCGAACAGGGAACGAAAGAGATGAGGCAGACCTGACCCCAAGGTCAGGGCGCCTATCATGATTCCCAGGACGAGCCCGCGGCCCCGCCGGTACCAACCGGCGAGCAACTTCATTCCCACAGGATAGACGGCGGCAAGGAAGAGACCGAGGCTGAACTGAGTGGCGATGACGACGCCGACTGCCTCGAGGGGGATCAGGCTGATGGTGGACAGACTGGCCCCAACAGCGCCGACGAAGTAAACCTTCTGGGCGCGAAAAATATCCGGTAGGTTGAGAAACGCAACAATGAGGGTGCCAACGGCAAAGCCCGCAGGTATGGCGACGGCCATCCAGGTGAGCTCGCCGCTGGTGTAGCCGCGGTCTGCTGACAGGGCAGGCCTGACAGCGTTCGTGGAGAACCAGGCGCTCATGGCGAGGAGCGTGGACAGGGCAAGCAGGGCCACGATGCGCCGGCGACCGGGCATGGCGTCCGCCGCTGACGCCGCGGAAGAGCCCCCAGCGCTATCGGCCCCGATCACCGTATCCTCAGCCTCAGACTCCATGCCTTAACCTTCTTGCCCCGAATTTATTTACGAAATCACAGATGTCGGCACCCTATGCGACCCAGGTAAGCCCATCTAGGCCTCCACAGGCGAGCTACCAGTCAGGCGACATCGTATACTAAGTAGTGGGCATTCGTTCGGGTGCCCTCTAATCGTAAGATGACTGTAGTAGCCGCGTTTCAAGAGGTTATTCTGGGCGCCGGTCCCCGGCAGTGGGTCCTGTGGTTTAGCGCCGTCGCCGCTGCCATTGCTCTGACGGGACTGGCGCTGCTCGGCGTCTACCCCCCGGGCGACCTAACCCTCACGCGGGTGATACAAGCGGTCCAGCTCCCGGGCCTGGACCTGATTAGCGAATTCGTTTATCGCATTGGGCTCTCGCCGGTGTTCCAGATCATCGCGCTGTCCACAGCGGTGCTGATGGCGCTGCGGAGGCAACGGCTGATGGCGCTGTTCCTAATCCTGGCGATGATCGCCCGCGGTTCAACACTGCTGCTGAAGGAGCTGGTGGAACGACCGCGGCCCTCGCCGGCCCTGGTGGACGTTTCGGAGCAGGCCGGTGGCTTCTCCTTCCCCAGCGGCCACGTGCTGGGGGCGGTGCTCCTCTGGGGGTTCATCTACTTCGCTTCCGAGCGGCTCATCGCCAACGAGCGGACGCGGCGATGGGTGCGATGGTCCAGCCTGGCGGTCATCGTCCTGATGGGCCTTCAGCGGGTGTACGCCGGCGCTCACTGGCCCAGCGACGTGCTCGCGGCCTACCTCTGGGGCGGCGTCATCCTGTTCGTCCTCGTCAAAGCCTTCCAGTTCTGCGGCCTCTGCCAGTTCCAATCCTGGACCAGCAGGCTGCGCAACCCCTTCCGGGCTTGATCGTCTGCCGCAGGAATGCGGCCGTAGGGCGTCGTCGCAAGCGGCCGTGATGGCGCTCCTGCCTCACAGAGCGGATCAGCCGGTCAGTCTCCGCATGCGGGCGTAGGCGGCTATCTGGGCGAGGATAGCATCGGGACGGCCCTGATGCGTGCTGTCCTCCACACCTGGTTTCACGCGGGGGAGATCAACGCCGTCAGTCAGATGCACGGGCACCCGGCGATCAGCTTCGTCGGCCCGATGGTGGGTAAGCTGGAGTGGCGCAGCGAGCGAGGACCAGCGCAGGCGGGCCCCGTCGCGGGATTCGTCTGAGGGGATATACTCACAGGCATGGATGAAGGGCGGGCCGCCTCAGACAGGGCTGCATTGTGGTCATGGCTGGGGATAATCGGTCGTGCCCCGGCCGGGGCGGACAGGGTCCTGGACGAGACTCAGGCCCGCATGTTCAGGTTTCTCTGGGCCTTCTTGCCGGAACCAGCTATCGCCAGGGATCTGCGGTTCCAGCACCTGCTTGCTTCACGCTTCCTGTCAGATGCGGGACAGCAGTCGCTCACGTTCGGAGCGCTGATTGCAGTGGCGCGGGACGGGGGATCAGCACTGGAGGTCGCGCTTGTGGGCGTCGCGGCGCTGCTCCCGCCGGCGCTGTTCGGGCTGTACGGCGGCGCCGTAGCAGACGAACTGCCGAAGCGGGTGGGGCTGGCCGGGGCGTACACTGGGCAGGCGCTGCTCTGCTTCATCGTGCCGCCGCTATTCGGGACGGAGCTGCCGGTGGTACTGGTGTTGATCTTTGCGGTCAGCACCCTGGGACAGGTTTCCGGCCCCACGGAATCGGCGGTGCTGCCTCTGGTGGCGTCCGAGAAGCAACTCGCGAGCGCGGCAGCGATGATCAATATGGCCGCGGCGGCCGGCGCTGGCTTCGGGATGGCCCTGCTCGCGCCCATCGTCGTCCGCTCATCTGGCATCGAACCGGTCTTCTATTTGGCCGGGGTGCTGCTGTTGCTGGCGGCCAGCCGCGTGTTCGACCTCCCTGTCTGGAAGAAGCACTGGAAGTTCCGTTTGGCGCCGCCGGAAGTGCGTGTCAGGCCGGCGGTGACTTGGCTGGTCCAGCATCCGGCAGTGGCGACGATGATCATCGTGGCCGTGCTGGCAGGGACGGTAAACCTCGTGCTGATGACGCTGGCGCCGCGCTATGTGCAATCGGTGTTGGATGCTGATGCGGCGGATACGGCCTACGTGCTGGCGCCTTCTGCGCTGGGCATTGTATTAGCGCTGGTATTGGCGCCCTCGATCATGAGGATTCGCGGGGAGAGGGTGGCGGCGCTGGCGGGCCTGGGCATTGGGACGGCCTTCCTGTTCAGTCTGGGGCTGGTGAGCGATATCACACCGGTCGTTGACCCGGTGAACCCGATCCGCCTAGTGCAACTGACGGGCATCAGCCTTGGGGAGAAGCTGCGGACGGCAAGCCTGCTGGCGCTGCCCCTGGCGTTCGGGGTTTCCCTTGCGACGACCTCCGTCCAGACGTACATCAACCGCCGTGTACCCATTCCCCTCCAGGGGAGAACGTTCGCGGTGCAGAGCACGCTACGCAACGGCGGGGCGATAGTACCCCTTCTCACACCGGGAGCGGCGGCCTCGCAATTCGGGGCGGAGAAGGTGTTGCTGGCGTCTCCGTTCCTGCTGCTGCTGGTGGGCTACGTGCTGGTGCAGATGAGCTTCCGGTTCTCGGAGCGGGCGCCGCCTATGTTCTTGGAGGCCGTCGAATCGTTCTGGGAGGAGCCGGAGCTCAAGCAAGACGCGACGAGTACAGGACTGGCGGAGGCTTGACGCCCCCGGCTCATGGCCCAAGCGCGGGCCGGCGGGGTCTAAAGGATCTGGGACAGGAACAGCTTCGTCCGCTCCTCCTGAGGGTCCTCGAAGAAGTGCTCCGGCGTCCCTTCCTCCACTATGAGGCCGTCATCGAAGAACAGGAACCGGTCCGCCGCCTCCCGGGCAAAGCCCATCTCGTGAGTAATCACGATCATCGTCATGCCGGATTCCGCCAGCTCTTGCATGACGTCCAGGACCTCTTTGATCATCTCCGGGTCTAGGGCGGAGGTCGGCTCGTCGAACAGCATGATCTTGGGCTGCATCGCCAGGGCGCGGGCGATGGCGACCCGCTGCTGCTGACCGCCCGATAGCTGGGCAGGATACTTGTCGATCTGCTCGGGAATGCCGACGCGTTCCAGGAGCCGCTCAGCCAGCTCATTCGCTTCCGCCTTGCGGATGTGCCGGACGTGCGAGAGCGCCAGAGTGACGTTCCTCCGCACCGTGAGGTGCGGGAAGAGGTTGAACTGCTGGAACACCATCCCCACC
>JADFNQ010000103.1 GCA_022563285.1 Chloroflexota bacterium
CCCGGGAACAGCGCTCGCATCTCCCCCGGCCGCAGCAGGACCGCCTCCTGTTGCGGCCCCCAGCCGAAACGACGCTGCTCCGTCGTGAACGATTCGAACCCCATGACTCCGCCCGGCCGCAGCGCGGCTTCCAGCTGCGGCGCCAGGTCGCGCTGCAGGTAGTAGAAGTCGATCACGATATCGTAGGCGGCCCGCGGCAGCTCGTACGATTCGAGGTTCGCCTGGACCGCCTCGATACGGAGGCCGCAACCCGAGGCCTCCTCGCGGCAGCGCGCCACCGCCACCCCGGACACGTCGATGCCCGTCACCTCGTATCCCAGGGAGGCCAGATACAGCGCGTTCCGGCCCGTCCCCATCGCCACGTCCAGCGCCCTGCCCTGCGGCGGCAGCAGTCGCCGGTGCTCCACCAGAAACGCCGCCGGCCCGCGCTCCGGCACCGCCTCCTCAGTGCGGTAGCGTTCGTCCCAGAACCGCTCGCTATCTTGCCCCACAGCCCCAGTATGCCCCGACGAATGAGGAAGAAGGAAGCAGAAAGAGTGAGCGGCGAGTCCGGCCCTGTCCTCTTCCCCCTTCCTCCTTCCTGCCGCCTTCGTGGCTTCCTTGTTCCGCGTTCCCTGTTCCCCTTAGACTGAAGGTATGGCATTCGAGCATGGTATGGCTCCCCGCCCTCAGGCGCCGCTGTATTGCCACCAATGCGGCCGTCGTCTGCCGCTGGGAGACGTCCGGTTCTGCGTATATTGTGGTGTCGGGGTCCAGCCCACCATCGCACCGGCTACGGAAGTGGTGCCGCGGAAGGACCGCACGCCCTGGGGCTACGCCGACATGGCCAAGGCGATCGGCGTCGTCGTTGGCGGGACAATTCTCGTGGGGGCGCCGGCCGCGGTGGTGGCCGTTTTGATCGCTGGCGACACCGACTTAGGTAGCGACGAGACCGCGATGGCAGTCCTGCTGGGTGCCAACGCGCTGCTGGAGGTTTTCCTCCTCGTGGCGGTCGCCCTGTTCGCCGTGAGGAAGTACAAGCTCTCCTGGGCCACGATCGGCCTGCGGCTGCCCAGCAGGGGCAGTTGGTGGTTGCCTCTGGTGTTGTGGGGTGGCGCCTTGTTGCTCATCTGGATATACTTTGCCGCTCTCGCCGTCCTGGGGACGGAGCCAGAGGGCAACATCCCTGATGAGGTGTTCGATAGCGTGCCGCTGGTGGTGCTGCTGGCCGTCCTCTCCCTGGCGCTCGCCCCCCTGATGGAAGAGACGTTCTTCCGCGGCTTCCTGTTCGGCGGTCTTCGCGGCCGCTGGGGGTTCTTCCTTGCTGCCCTTGGCAGCGGCTTCCTGTTCGCCCTGGCCCACGTGGACCCGCTCGTGTTCATCCCCTTCACCGCCGTGGGTATGCTGTTCGCCTGGGGGTACATGTACTCAGGCTCCATCCTCGCCGGGGTGATCGCTCACTTCTTGTTCAACCTTACGAGTTTCATCATTGGATTGTTAGGAGTGGCCGATTGAGCCGGATAGCGGCTGCCTTCTCCCGCCTGCGGGACGAGCGACGCACCGGCCTGGTCGCCTTCCTCACCGTCGGCTACCCCAGCCTGGACGACACCCTGCGCCTCGTCCCCGCCCTGATCGAAGGAGGCGCCGACATAGTCGAGCTGGGCGTACCCTTCTCGGACCCCCTGGCCGAGGGCCCCACCATCCAGCGCTCCTCCCACCACGCGCTCCTTCAAGGCGTCACCCCCGGCGTCTGCCTGGAGGTTGTCGCCAAGCTGCGCGAGGCGGGCGTTGAGGCGCCGCTCATCCTCATGGGCTACTACAACCCCCTCCTCGCCTACGGCCTCGAACCGTTCTCTGGCGACGCCCGCCGCGCCGGCGCCGACGGCATCATCGCCGTGGACTTGCCGCCGGAGGAGTCCCACCCCCTGCGCGACGCCTGCCGGAAGAACGATCTGGACCTGATTTACCTGCTCGCCCCCACCAGCACGGACGAACGGATCGGCCTCGTCGCCTCGCTCGCCTCTGGGTTCGTCTATTGTGTGAGCGTCACGGGAGTGACCGGCGCGCGGCGGGAGCTGCCGGAAGGGCTTTCCTCGTTCGTTAGCCGGGTTCGCGCCCGCACCCCCTTGCCACTGGCCGTAGGATTTGGTATATCTAAGCCCACGCACTTCCGTGCGGTGGGCCGCATAGCGGATGCCGCCGTCATCGGTAGTGCCATCATTGACGAGATCGACCGTTCCGATCCGTCCGAGATAGCAGGGAAGGTTAAGCGATATGCGGAGGTGGTTACCGGCCGGCGCAGAGCTGCCGTTTAGCGCCGCTCGACCGCCCGCCGTTGGCGGGGGGTCGTCCGGCCGCTCCTATGGCGGCGGCTCTCGGGCCGGGGTGTTTGGCCCGAGCTAGCAGGCCGGCCCGCGCCGCGACCACCAGCGGCGGGGCTTCGGCGATTTCGGCATGCTGACTCGAGGCGTCCGGGGCGCCACCACCGTCACCTCCAACACCCGCGAGGCGATCCTTGAGGCCACCAGGGAGCTTCTACAAGCCATGGTGGATGAGAACGGGATCAGCCTCGAAGACGTAGCCTCCGCCTTCTTCACCAGCAGCCCTGACCTGAACGCCGAGTTCCCCGCCCTGGCCGCCAGAGATATGGGCTGGACCCACGTGGCCCTCCTCTGCGGACATGAGATGACCGTACCGGGCTCCCTAAATATGTGTCTACGCATCCTCCTCCACGTCAACACAGAGAAGAAGGCCAGCGATATAGTCCACGTCTACCTCCACGGCGCCAGGGTGCTGCGGCCCGAATTCGAGAGCCAGCCGGGCTAGCCGCTGAGGCGCACACTTCACCGCTTCCCCGGGAAGGAGACCATCAAAATGATTATCGTAATGAAAACGGAGGCCACCGAGTCCCAGGTAATGGCGATACAGAAACACATACGAGAACTGGGGTTCAAGGACCACTTGATTCGCGGCGTGGAGCGTAACGTTGTCGCCGTCCTCGGTGCAGTCTACCCGGAGCTCCTGGACGAGTTCTCCGTCCTCGATGGCGTCGACTCCGCCGTACGCATCAGCAAGCCGTTCAAGCTCGCCAGCCGCGAGGTCAAGGAGGAGGACACCATCGTCAAGGTGGGGCCGCTGGAGATCGGCAACGGCCGGCTGGTGGTGATGGCTGGCCCCTGCTCCGTGGACACGGAGGAGAACGTCATGGTGGCGGCGCGGGCGGTCAAGGCCGCCGGCGCCCACATGCTCCGCGGCGGCGCCTTCAAGCCCCGCACCAGCCCCTACGCCTTCCGCGGCCACGGCGAAAAGGGGCTCAAGATCCTGGCCGCAGCCCGCGCCGAGACCGGCCTGCCCATCGTCACCGAGGTGATGGACGCCCGCGACGTCGATCTGGTCGCCCGCTATGCCGATGTCCTCCAGATCGGCAGCCGCAACATGCAGAACTTCTCCCTCCTGGACGAGGTGGGCAAGGCGCAGAAGCCGGTGCTCCTCAAGCGGGGGATGTGGGCCACCATCGAGGAGTGGCTCCTCGCCGCCGAGTACATCCTCTCCCACGGCAACCGCGACGTCATCCTCTGCGAGCGCGGCATCCGCTCCCACGAGACGGCCACCCGCTTCACCTTCGACATCACCGCTATCCCCCTGGTGAAGCGCCTGAGCCACCTGCCCATCATCGCCGACCCCAGCCACGCCACCGGCAAGTGGTACCTGGTGCCGCCCATCGCCCTGGCGGCGGTGGCCGCCGGCGTGGACGGCATCATCATCGAGGTGCATCCCAACCCGGACCACGCCCTCTCCGACGGCGCCCAGTCCCTCACCCCGGCCAACTTCGAGAAGCTGATGGGGCAGGTGCGTACCCTTGCGGAGGCGGTCGGCCGGCCCGTGGCCCCGCCCATCGAACAGCCGGCGAAGAAGGCGGTCAAGAAGGCCAGCTAGGGCGAAACACGAGGGACAAGGGGTAGCTGCAGGCCTGCCCGCCTCTGGAGGGGCTTCCGCCCTGCCCTGCGGGCAGCCAATCCGCGCGTTTACGCCATCGGCGGGACACCTAAGCCATTTCGCCTCGTTATAATAGCGACATGCTCGAACTCAAGGTCGACGGCTTCTCGGGGCCGCTCGACCTGCTCCTCGATCTTATCGAGCGGGATCAGCTCGACATAACCGCACTGTCCCTCGCTCAGGTCGCCGACCAGTACTGGCAGCACGTCGAGTCGCAGCAGGAGTTGGAGCCGGACGCCCTGGCGGACTTCATTCTCATCGGCTCCAAGCTCCTATACGTCAAGTCCTGCGCCCTCCTCCCCTCCGCCTCCCCGCCCAAGGAGGAGCTGCGCCGCGACGAAGCCGAGGTGGCGGCCGACCTCACCCGCATGGTGGAGGAGTACAAGCGCTTCCGCGACGCCGCCGAACTCCTCGGACAGCTGGAGGAGAAGGGGCAGCGCGCCTACACCCGTCTGGCCCCCGGCAAGGAGATCCCCCTGCCGCCCGGCCTGCAAGGGGTGACCGTGGATACCCTCATGCAGGCCGTGCAGGAAGCTCTCTCCCGCAAGCCGCCGGAGCCAGAACAGGCCGTCCTGGAGATAGAGCCGGTCACCGTGGATCAGAAGATAGGCGAGCTGTCACTCGTGCTGGAGCGCTCGCGGGGGCGGCTGCCCTTCCGGCCCCTTCTGGCCGCCTGCGAGACGCGCACGGAGATCGTGGTGCTGTTCCTGGCCGTGCTGGAGATGATCAAGGTCGGCCGCCTCTGGGCGGAGCAGGACCGCCCCTTCGGCGACATCACCCTCGTAGAGACCGCCGCCGAGCCCGCTTAGGGCGCCGCCCCGACTGGCGGCCCCCCGCCGTTTTCCGTACACTAACTTCGCCATGATGAGCGCCACCATCTCCAAGCCCGAACGAGTCTTCGCCGCCCTCCGCGGGGACGAGGTCGACCGCGTCCCCGTATCCGCCTGGTGGCACGATTTCGCCCGTGAATGGTCGCCCGAGGGGCTGGCGGAGGCGACCCTGGAGGCCTACCGCCGCTACGATTGGGACTTCATCAAGGTCAACCCCCGCGCCTCCTACTACGCCGAGGACTGGGGCGCCCGCTACCGGCAATCCGTCGAGCCCTACCAGCAGCCCAAGCTCATCGAGCCCGCCGTCACCTCTCCCCAAGACCTGCGCCGCATCCGCCCGCTGGATGTCGCTCAGGGCGCCTTCGGCGAGCAGCTCGCCGCCCTCTCCATCATCGCCCGGGAGCTGAACGGAGAGGCGCCCTTCCTCCAGACCGTCTTCTCGCCCCTGGCCTCGATGAGCCGTCTCACCGGCTCCACCAAGTACGTCCAGAAGCTGATGCGTGAGGCCCCGGACCAACTGCTGGCCGCCCTCGCCCCCATCGCCGAGACGCTGGCCGCCTACGCCGCCGCCTGCCTCCAGCACGGCGCCTCCGGCATCTTCTTCG
>JADFNQ010000104.1 GCA_022563285.1 Chloroflexota bacterium
TCTCCCGATGGCAGCCGCATCGCCTTCGGGTCCCTGCGCGACGGCAACCTCGAGATATACCTGATGAACGCCGACGGAACCGGCCAGACCCGCCTCACCGATAACCCCGGCGACGACCTGGGTGCCGCCTGGTCCCCCGACGGCAGCCGTATCGCCTTCGAGTCCCACCGCGACGGCAACGGCGAGTTATACGTCATGAACGCCGACGGCTCCCGACCGGTGAACCTGACCGTCCGACCCCTCCGGGACGGCTCACCCGTATGGTCGCCCGATGGCACCCGCATCGCCTTCATCTCCCAGCGCGACGGCAACAGCGAGGTCTACGTCATGGACGTCATCTTCTCCTCCCTCACCCGCGTCACCCGCATTGCCCGCGTGGACACCTGGCCCGCCTGGTCGCCCGACGGCACCCGTATCGCCTTCGTCTCCAACCGTGACTTCAACAGCGAGATCTATATCGCCAACGCCGACGGCTCCGGCCAGACCCGCCTCACCTTTGATCCCGCACCCGATAGGGGCCCCGTCTGGTCGCCCGACGGCACCCGTATCGCCTTCGAGTCCTTCCACGAAGGCAAGAGCGGGGTGTACTTGGTGAACGTCGACGGTTCCGGCCTGACCCGCCTCACCGGCGGCCGTTAGAGCAAGGATGCCCTGCCGGGCCCTGAGGTTAGCGCTACGTTTGGCCTATAGCTTAACGTAACTTCCGCCCCCTTTCAGGCCGGGTCGCAATTATGATACCGTCAGCCGGCAGCGGAGGCTCGTGGGTCGTGGCTGGTTGGGCGCCTGCCGGGTAGCCGTACGGTTAGAGCACGGGAGGGTGCCTATGACCAGGCTAGCCGTGGCTGCGACTCTAGGGTTCGCGTTCGCGCTGGCAGCTGTCTCCTTCGCCGCGGCGCAGGGGGGGCCGGACGTTCAGATCTCCCAGTTCGATTGCACCGGGGATCCCGAGATAGTGGTCCTGACGAACTCGGGGGACGCGGCCCAGGACCTGTCCGGGTGGGAGCTGCGAAGCGATCCGGAGGCCAGCGAGCTGTTCGACCTCCGTGATCTGGGTACCACCCTGGCGCCGGGGGTGTCGAATACCATCCAGAGCGGCCCTGCCGCCAGCGGGGCCTTCACCTGGTCAACCGACGAGGTCTTCCGCGATAACGATCCCACGGACTACGTTCGCCTCGTCGATGATGCCGGGGCCACGGTCCAGCAGGTCAACTGTGCCGGGGCTACGCCATCGCCCACGCCATCGCCGGCCGTCGAGGTGCCCAACGGCGGTGGCCCGCCTCCACCGGCTGCCGCCGCGCTGTCACCGGCGATGATGGTCATGATTGGGGGCTCGCTGGCCGCCGCAGGCCTGGGAGCCATCGCTCTGCCCTGGCTGCGCCTTAGCACGTCTCCGGCAGCGGCGCCTGCCCCACCTCGAAGACGGTCAGCAGCTCATAGCGGGCGAGGAAGTCGCGGTGGGAAGCCCGGCTATTCGGCCCTTTACCTGGCGGCCGTGGCGGTTACAGCGGTGATCGTCTTCCGCTTCCTGCGTCGCCACTAGGGAGATTGCGGGAGGTGATGAGCGTCTGCATCTCTCTCAGTGCGCGAAGTCACCATAATAGGTGGCGTTGCTCGGGCCGGAAACGCGCCGAGGCTCTGAACGCCCTAGTCTCTATCGGCTCGGGCGCTGGGCGCGCCCCGCCACGGGCGACCCAGGCGTAGCCGCAGCAGCCCCCGCAGGTCCTCGGTGACCGTGCTCCCTATCTTCACCCGCGTGTCCGGGTCCTCCACCCAAGAGACCGGCACCTCCTTCACACGGTAGCCGAGCTTCTCGGCCAGGATGAGTAGCTCCGTGTCGAAGAACCAGTTGTTGTCCTCTATCAGGGGCAGGATGTGCTGGGCGGCCCGCCGGCTCACGGCCTTGAAGCCGCACTGGGCATCGCTGAAGCGGCTGAAGAAAGTCGCCTTGATCAGCAGGTTGTAGCCCCTCGACAACGCGGTTCGCTGCAGCGACCGCGTCACCCGT
Source organism: Chloroflexota bacterium (assembly GCA_022563285.1). Taxonomy (GTDB): domain Bacteria; phylum Chloroflexota; class Dehalococcoidia; order SM23-28-2; family RBG-16-64-32; genus JADFNQ01. The sequence goes on from JADFNQ010000104.1 coordinate 2,006, forward strand.
GACTCTGGGGCCAGCCGCGAGCCGATGGCGAGGTCGTATCCCTCCTGGGCGATGGCTCCGATGAGGGCCGGGAACGCCTCTAGGTCAGTCGAGAGGTCTACGTCCATGTAGCTGACGATCTCCATTGGGCTGGCCAGCCAGGTCTGCTTCAGCGCCCGGCCGCGGCCCTTCGCCTCGATGCGCACGTACTCCACATCGCCGTACTCACCGGCGAGACGCCGGCCCTCCTCCGGCGTGCCGTCCACGGAGGCGTTGTCGGCGATGACGATACGCCAGGAGTAGGGGAAGGCCGGCTCCGAGAGGAAGTCGCGGAGCGTAGGGATCGTCCGGGGAAGGGCCTGCTCCTCGTTGTAGACGGGGATGACTACGTCGACAGTGGTCACGTGCGAACCATAGTGGTGGCGGCCTTGTAAGCCGAGGCCACGTGGAGGTTAGCAGTTCCAGCCTGCGTTTTCAACGCTGCGGGGGGCTTACAACAGCACCCGCTTGGGCGCCCCGCTGACCGCCCGGCGGAAGTTATGGATCAGACGCCGGCCGTCGTCCAGCTCCTCCGCCCGGCAACGCCGCGGGCTCGCCAGCGCTTCCTCGATCTGCTTCCCGAGCCGCCCAGCGTCCTCCTCTAGCGCGCCCACGGCGTTCAGCTCATGCGCGGCCAGCGCCGTCTCTATCTGGGCCTCCGCCAGCAGCAGTAGCCAGCCGGCGATGAGCTCCGCCCACCCCAGGTGGAAGGCGCCACCGGCGAAGGTGAGGGCCAGCCTCTGCTGGCTGGAGTCCGGCCCCACCTGGAGGACGGTGCCGCCGAAGTGCGGCATCGCGAGGTCGGTGAGGAAGCGATAGGCGCCCCCCAGGCGCGCGTCCTGGGCCAGCGCTGAGCCGGCCCGGTAGCGGCCCAGGTCGATGTAGGAGGCGGCGTGCTCCCGGTCCTTCCCCATCGCCCTGGCCAGCCACTCCCGGTACTCGCCGAACCCTTCGGCCAGCAGCGAGCGCTGGGCGGCTATGCAGTCGCAGGCGGCCCGCAGCAGCGGCGGACACGAGGGATAGGAGGCGCGGCTCAGCAGAGCTCGGGTGTCCGATAGGTAGGAGAACGTCCGCGACCAGAAGCCCAGCAACGCCGCCGTCTCCGGGCTCCGCTTCTTGGCGAGGACCGCCACGGCGGCCAGCTGGAGGCCCATCGCCTGCTCGAATAGCGACAGGTCGGAGGAGAGGAGGAACTGGGTCTGGCGGTGGGCGTCCCGCACCACCGGCGAGGCTGTGTCGGGACGGCCGGGCGGCTCGTAGCGCTCCGGAAAGGCGAAGGGCGCGATCTTCGGCGGCGACGGTTCGCTCATTCGTTGGTTCTGGGTTCGCAGGTTTGTAGGTTCCCGCGGGGCGTGGGGTGGGGGGGGCCTACTGCCAGCCCTTGCGCGCCCCCTCCACCATCGCCAGGGGGCCCACGGGCCAGTTGTAGCCGTACACCATCCCCTTGTTGATGTCCTCTGCCGAGGCGATCCCCTCCGCCATCACCGCCTGCGCCTCTCGCACCGCCGCGAAGTAGATTCGGTTGGCGATGAACCCGTACTTCCCAGGGGCGTCCTTCACCCGCACGCTCGCCTTGCCGATGCGCTGGCAGAGGGATTCCAGCGCCTGGATCGTCTCCTCGGCGGTCTCGGTGGCGTGCACCAGCTCCACCAGCTTCATGACCGGCGCCGGGCTGAACCAGTGCGCGCCGATGAACAGCGGCCGCCGCGACTCCGACACCGCTTGGTTCAGCTCCCCGATCACCAGGCCGGAGGTGTTGCTGGCGAACACCGCCTGCGACTGCACGACGCCGTCCACCTCGGCCCAGACCTTCTTCTTCAGCTCCAGCTCCTCCGGCACCGCCTCGATCACCAGCTCCGCGTCCTTCAGGTCGGTCAGGTTAGTGGTGAAGGAGAGGTTGGCGAGGGCGGAGTCCGCCTGCTCCTGGGTTGTCTTGCCCCGCTCTACGCCCCGCTTCAGGCCGTAGCGGCCGTCGACGATGGTGGAGCGCGCCTTCTCGATGAGCTCGTCGCTGATGTCGCGGATCGTGACCTTGAGTCCGCCTACGGCTAGCGCCTGGGCGATGCCTGCGCCCATGACACCGCCGCCGAGGACGCCTGCGCTCTTAATCTCGATGGGCATGTGGGTGACCTCCTACTTACTCTGTAGTCCGCTACAGATACGATCAGGCGGACTCCCATTCCTCTCTGGCTATTCCAGCTTGCCGAATGATTTCATGCTGTAGTGCCACAGAAACATCACGTCGATGTTCTCCCGGGATGTGAACCTTGAGCTTGCCCTTCTGCATGAATGCGTGTCGTCCGCCGCTTATCGGCCCCTGGAAACCGAGGGCTCGAAATTTGCGAATGAGCTCTCGGCGAGAGAGGCTTCACGCTTTAATGGCTTTTGAAGATAGGGTGATACCTTCAAGCTCAGGCACCTCTTCATTATCGCGGAGCTTGAGTAACAGCCACTCCTCTAGCACCTCCTGGAGGACGCGGCGGCACTCCTCCAGAGCGTCTTCGCTGGCCCAGACACCCTGGAAGCCAGCGATCTCGCCAAAGTATCTCCCGTCATCCAGAATCTTGTACTGGGCCATTTGCATAGCAGTTCGGATGTAAGCGGTAAGCATCACCCATCTCCTCGCACCAGTATACCCCGCCCCGCGTAGCGCGCCTTCGCCCCCAGCTCCTCCTCGATGCGCAAGAGGCGGTTGTACTTGGCGGTGCGCTCGCTGCGGGCGGGGGCGCCGGCCTTGATCTGGCCGCAGCCGCTGGCCACCGCCAGGTCGGCTATCGTCGTGTCCTCCGTCTCCCCACTGCGATGCGACATAACGCTGGCCCAGCCCGCCTTGCTCGCCTCCGCCATCGCCGCCAGCGTCTCCGTCAGCGTCCCGATCTGGTTCACCTTGATCAGCACCGCGTTCGCCGAGCCCTCCTCCACGCCGCGACGGATGCGCTCCACGTTGGTCACGAACAGGTCGTCTCCCACCAACTGCACCCGCGGGCCCAGCCGTTCGGTCAGGAGGCGCCAGCCGGGCCAGTCGTCCTGGGCCATCCCGTCCTCGATCGATACGATCGGGTAGCGGTCCAGCCAGCCCTCCCACAGGTCGATCAGCTCCTCGGGGGCCAGAGTGCGCTTCTCCTGGGCCAGCACGTAGCGGCCGTCCGCCTCCAGCTCTGACATCGCCGGGTCAAGGGCGAGGGCGATCTCCTCGCCCGGACGGTAGCCGGCGTCCTCGATCGCCCGTAGGACCAGCGCGACGGCGTCATCGTTGCGGGACAGCGGCGGCGCGAACCCGCCCTCGTCCCCGATGGTCGTGGGCAGCCCTTCGTCGTCCA
>JADFNQ010000105.1 GCA_022563285.1 Chloroflexota bacterium
CTGACGGTGAGCCCTTTCTTGCCGGGGCGGGCGCGAATGCCCCACTCCGTGGGGACGTGCATCCAGCTCAGGTCCAGCGCTACCTCGCCGCCGGCGGCTGCATCGCGCATGCGCTCCTGCTGGACGATGAAGCGCTCGGCCTGATCGGCGCGGACGCCGGCCTCGATCTGCGTGATGAGCATCTCCGGCTGGGCGCCGAGGCCAAGGGCGCGCTTGAGCAGCTCCTCCGGCCAGCCATGCTTGGCCGCCGCCTTCGCCAGATCTTCGGGGATGGTGACCTCACCGCCGGCGCGGATGCGTTCCTGCTCCGAGATGAACTGCTCCGCCTGCTCGGCGGTAGCTCCGGGCAACTGGATCTGCTGCTTGACGGCTTCCGGGGGGAAGCCCAGGGCGAGGGCGCGCCGCATCAGGTCAAGGGGTATACCTTTCTCCTTTGCGACCTGCGCCAGATCTTCCGGGACTTGAGGGGACCCGTCAGGCATACGCCTTACCTCCTTCTTGGGGACAGAGACACCGCGGTCAGAGGGGCGTCTCCTTCATTTAGTCATAGTGCGGGGCAACCGTCAAGCGTAACTTAGCGGATGCTAAGGGAGGCGAGCCGTCAGTGGAACCCTACGGGCATTCGCCTCACATGTGCGCCAGGGCTAGTTCTTCGGCGGGTCCAGGAAGGCGCGGAACATCGGGTTTATCCGGTCGCGCCGCTCTCCGAGGCCGGCCACCTCCAGGCGGTGCATGTACTCGTTGATCTGGCGCTTGCGGATCGCCATGAGCTTCTGGAACCCCACATCCACGTTCTTCACGCCGCCGCCGGCGAGGACGATGATCGCCTCGTCAAAGTAGGGCATGGCGGCGGAGACGTTGATGATGTCCATAGAGAGGGGCCCTTCTACCTGGTCCAGATAGTGGTGGATCTCCTCGCGACGCCAGGGCTGGGTTTCCAGGATGTACTTCAGGTGCATGACGCCGAAGCCCAGGTGGCGGGACTCGTCCTGGTAGCAGAGGCGGAAGATGCGCTTCTCAGCCTCGTTGTAGGAGAGGTACTCGCCGGTGCGGAACAGGCTCTGAACGAGCCCCTCCAGGAAGATGTGCATGATGGCGGACATCTCCGTGAAGTCCTTGGCGTCCAGGATAATGCGCAGGGAGGGCCCGGACTGACCCTCGGAGAGCAGTCCGCCGCCGTTCACCAGGGCGCGCTTGCGGAACACGTCCAGGTGCCGCGCCTCGTCCATGATCTGAGTGAGGAGGAAGAGCTTGACCTCGTAGTGAGCGGGGTTGATCCTGGGCAGCCACTGGCCGGGGGCGTCGCCGGCGATGAACTCGACCTCCGTGAGGAAGGTACAGAACTGGCACCACGCCCGCTCCAGGTCGTCCGGCAGGGGCCCGATCGTCTCCCAGGGGATGTCCGTAGCGGAGGACCACTGGCGCTGAACAGCCTCTTCGTAGAGGAGGCGCGCGTTCTCCGACCAGACGTCCGCCTTGTCCGTGTAGTAGATGCCCGTGCGGGGGGCGTCCTTGCGGGCGCGGGCGTCGCGGGGCAAAAGGGTGGATGTCTCCGCTTGATCGGGGACCTCGCGGCCCTTCTCGATCTCGTTGAACGTCAGGCCCCGACGGCCGGGCAGTATCCTGTCCACCTTGCGGGCGTCGTCCGGCTTGAGCCAGCTAAGGTCAAGCTCGGGGACGTTGTCATCGGTACGGACCTTCTCGAGGATATCGGGGTTGATAGCCATGACCCGCCCTCCCGATTGCAATCTGAGTCCGGTAGGCTTGTTTGAGGCAAGAGTAGACTATAACGGCGGCGGTACGGTGTCAAGGCAGACGACACGGTGGTAGCGTATGCTCCGTTCACGCTTGTGGTGGGCAGCACTGCCTGTAGCGGAGGCCTTCAGGCCTCCATTCGTTCTTGTGGCGACCTGAAGGTCGCCGCTACATCGCTCAACTCATCTCACAAGGCAGGGCCGCAACGCCACCGGCAACCTCACCAGACGGCCGCGGGCGGCCTGCGCCGCGGCCGCCGACGCCGGAACACCCAGACCAGCAACAGCCCGGCGAGGAAGCCGCCGACGTGCGCCCAGAAGGCGACGCCCTGCGTGACGCCGCTAGCGGCGCCCAGGCCGGCGACACCGTTGAGGAGCTGGAGGAGGAACCAGAAGACGATAAGGAAGGCCGCCGGCACCGGGAACGTGCCGAGGAACCAGAGCCAGGGGATGAGCACGGAGACGGTCGCCCGCGGGTACAGCACCAGGTAGGCGCCCAGCACGCCCGCTATCGCCCCGCTGGCCCCGATCATCGGGATGCGGCTGTCCGGATCGACGAACACCTGGAGGGCGACCGCGCCGACGCCGGCCAGGAGGTAGAACAGCAGGTAGCGGCTGTGGCCCATGGCGTCCTCCACGTTGTCCCCGAACACCCACAGGAAGAGCATGTTGCCGATGAGGTGGAGCCAGCCCCCGTGTATGAACATGGCGGTGGCGATCGTGGCCGGCTCCTCGACGCCTGAAGGGCTCTCCAGCCAGTCCACGAGCTGGACGGGGATGACGCCCCAGTCCAGGAAGAAACGGCTGACATCGATGGAGTCGAGGGAGAGCTCGTACAGGAAGACGAGGACGGAGGCGACGATGATGCCAACGTTGACGTAGGGGATGATGCGGCGGCGGGCGCTATCGCCGACGGGGATCATACGGGGGCCCTACCCCTTGCGCCAGCGGGTCTCCGGCTTACGGGCGGCCTTGTTCACGTAGCGGGCGAGGACGAACAGGAGATCGGACAGGCGGTTGAGGTAGACGATGAGCTGAGGGTTCACCTCCTCCTGTCGGGAGAGGCGCACGACGGCGCGCTCGGCGCGGCGGCAGACGCCGCGGGCGAGGTGAAGGAGGGCGCCCGCCCGGGAGCCGGAAGGGAGGATGAACGTGCGCAGGGGCGGCACCTTCGCGTCGTACTCGTCGATGAGGCGCTCCAGGCCGGCGATCTTGCGCTCGGGGTCGATGAACATGCGGCCCCGCTCAGCCTTGGGGCCGGACTCGCTGGCGAGCTCCGCGCCGATGTTAAACAGCTCGTTCTGGACCGACTGAAGGGCGGCGCTGACGCGGCGCTGGCGCAGGAAGGCGACGGCGACACCCAGGGCCGAGTTGAGCTCGTCGACGCTGCCGTAGGCCTCGACGCGGGGATGGTCCTTGGCGACGCGGCCGCCGCCGAACAGCGCCGTCTCGCCCAGATCGCCCGTGCGGGTGTAGAGCTTGGACTTCGCCGGCCTGCCCATAGTCAGCGCCTAGTCTACTGCGCGTCCCCGTCCGGGGCCAGCACCGGCCGCCCCGTCACCGGGTGCGACAGCACGTGGAGCGAGGTGCCGTAGACCCGGCGCAGCCGTTCAGTCGTGAGCACTTCGCCGGGGCTGCCCTCCGCCACCACGCGGCCCTGGTGGAGCATGACCAGGCGATAGCAGAACTGGGCGGCCAGGGTGAGGTCGTGGACGGCGGCAAGGACGGCCTTACCCTCGCTCCGGCAGAGCCGCGCCATCAGGCCCAGCGTGGCCGCCTGATGGCCTACGTCCAGGTGCGCCGTCGGCTCGTCCAGGAGCAGCAGCGGCGTCTCCTGAGCCAGGGCGCGGGCGACCAGCAGGCGCTGACGCTCGCCGCCGGAGAGCTCGCCCAGGGGCCGTTCGGCCAGCTCCCAGGTGTCCGTGGCGAGCATGGCTTGCCTGGCCGCCCGAAGGTCGGCCTGACCTTCGGTCTGGAGCAGCCTCAGGTGCGGCGTGCGGCCCATCAGCACCAGCTCCAGGGCGGTGAACGCGGGCGGGAGCTGCGGGTTCTGGGGGACCACGGCCGCCCGCAGCGCCAGCTCCCGCGGCGACAGGCGGAGGGCGTCGGCGCCGTCCAGACGCACCTCGCCCGCCTGCGGGGCGACGATGCCGCAGACGGCGCGGATGAGGGTGGTCTTGCCGGAGCCGTTGGGCCCCACCAGCCCCAGTAGGCGGCCCGCAGGCAGGGACAGGGAGACGTCCCGCAGCGCCACCCTGGCGCCGTAAGCGACACTGAGGCCTCGCACGTCGAGCGCGGCAGTGCCCCTATCGACGGTGAGCGCGCTCACCAGAAGGACCCCACGCGGGCGCGGCGCAGCAGGTAGAGAAAGAAGGGCACGCCGCAGACGGCGGTGATTATCCCCACCGGCACCTCCGAAGGCTGGTCCACGGTACGGGCCACGAGGTCGGCGAGGATGAGGAAGGTGGCGCCGAACAGGATCGACATCGGCAGGAGCTGGCGGTTGTCGGGGCCCCAGAGGAGGCGAACGGCGTGCGGGACGATGAGCCCCACGAATCCGATCGTGCCGGCGACGGCCACGGCGGCAGCGGTGGCCAGGGAGGCGACGCCCAGCAGAAGGAGCTTCGTCTTCTCCGGATCGACGCCGAGCAGACGGGCCTGCTCCTCGTCCAGGCTGAGGACGTTGAGCACGCGGCCGTGAGCGAGGATAACGACGGCGGCGGGCAGGGCGTAGGGCAGGGCCCAGACGAACTCCCCCCAGGTGGCGGTGTTGAAGCTGCCGAGAATGACCGAGAACACGGAGAGCGTATGGGTGGTGCTACGCAGCATGAGGAAAGTGGTGATGGCGGTGGAGAGCGACGCCACGGCCACCCCGGCCAGGATCAGGGTGGTTGTGGGCAGCGTGGTGCCCACGCGGGCGACGCCGTAGACGACGACCACGGAGGCGATGGCGCCGGCGAAGGCGGCCATAGGCAGGACGCTGAGGCCGTGCCACGAGTGAGGCGTATCGGTGACGATGACGATGGTGGCGCCGAGGGCGGCCCCGGTGGCCACGCCGATGAGATAGGGGTCGGCCAGGGGGTTGCGGAACACCCCCTGATAGGTGGCCCCGGCCATCGCCAGGACGGCGCCGGTCAGCCCGGCAAGCAGCACCCGCGGCAGGCGCACCTCCCAGATAATGTCTCGCCACAGAGCGGGCAGGCTATCGGCCAACTCCACGCCAGGCAGGCGGGAGAGGACGATGCGGGCGGTGGCCTCCAGGGGGATGCTGGCCGGCCCCACGGCTGTGGCCAGGACGATTGCCCCCAGGAGGGCGGCCGTCGCCATCAGGTAGCGGCGCCAGGGGGAGCGGCCAAAGCCGGTCAGGGCCCGCTCGCTGGCGGGCAGGGGCTCGGCGGCGTCTACGGCGGGAGCGGGGCGGAGGACGTTCACGGGAAGCGCTCCGGGTAGAGGAACGCGGCCAGCGTGCGCAGCGCCTCCACCAGGCGCGGCCCGGGCCGGGACACGATGTCCGGGTCGATGATGTGGATGCGATCGTTCTGCACGGCGGAGACGCTGCCCCAGCCGGGGCGGGCCCTGACCGT
>JADFNQ010000106.1 GCA_022563285.1 Chloroflexota bacterium
CTACACCTGGGGAGGGGGCTGGAGCGAGGGCACGGACCAGACCTCGGGCACGACGACCACGATGTCCTCGGCCGAGAACGCCGCCACGGCAAGCGGCACGGACACCGCCAGCGCCACCCACTCCGGCCCCAACCGGCAGGCCATCGTAGCTGCCGTCCTCAACCCTGTCGGCGTGGAACTTGCGAACGCCTGGACTACCGGCGTGACCCACACCGCCGGCGCTGGCGCCAATCGCCTGCTGCTTGTCGGCGTCTACGGCGAGGACAGCGGCGTCATCGTCAGCATCGACACCGTCACCTGGGGCGGTCAGACCCTGACGGAGATCGGCGAGGCGACTGTGGGGACCGGCTACAGCAACCTCGTCTGGATGGGGTATCTAAACGAGGCGGGCATCGCCGCAGCGTCGGGTAGCACGATCGTCGCAACCTGGTCAGGCACTACGCCGAACGAGTCGGTCCTCTACGCCGCCGTCACGCTGGAGAACGTCAACCAGACGACGCCCATCGGTGGCTCCAGCACCGGCACCGCCACCAGCGCCTCCACAGTGCAGATCACCAGCGCTGTCGCCGTAGATCAACGCGACATGGCTGTCTACGTCACGGTCTCCGGCGAACAGGGCCGGACCCACACGGCCGACGCCGGCTACACCGAGGGCACCGAGGAGGACTCGGGTGGAGTCGGTCAGGTCGCTTCGAACGCCACGAAGGGAATCACCGCCGGCGGCACGGAGCAGCCCACGGCCACCTGGAGCGGCGGCGCGAACACCCGGCTGGGGATCGTTGGCGCCGTCATCAACGTGGCCCCCTAGACGTTCACTGGAATCCGGTATGCAATCTTCTTCCCCCGATGCAACAGTTCTCGCCATCTATCGTCTTGCTGAGCGAGGTATTCCAATAGGGGTCATGGAATGATCGAGAAGATCCTGGTGCCGCTGGACGGCACCCAGATAGCGGAAGCCGGCCTCACCTGGGCGGAGCATGCCGCCGCGCGCTGCGGCGCCGGCATACGCCTGCTTACCGTCGTGGACAAGGCGGATGGCGCTGAAAACGGCCGGCGTGACCAGGCTGAGGGCTATCTGCGGGAGCACTGCCAGAGGCTGGAGGCGAAAGGCCTCACCGTTGAATTCGAGGTGGCCTTCGACACACCTGCCGGGCATATCCTCAGCCAGGCGAAGACCGCCGACCTCACCGTGATGACCTCGGGCACCACCCGCTGGCTGATTAGCGCCGTCCTGGACCGCGTGCTGAGCGAGATGAGGCGGCCGGTCGTCGTCGCCCGGGGCGTGCCCGGCCAGACACCTCCGCCTCCAAGCCTCAGCAAGATCCTCGTCCCCCTGGACAGGGGCTCCTACTCCCAGCAAATCCTGCCGACGGCCCAGAAGGTGGCCAAGGCTCTCGACGCCAGCATGATCCTTTGCCATACGGTCGCCTCTGTGGGCCAGCATCGGGACGCCATGGACGCCCCGCCCGGCGTCGCCCGCATCATTGAAGAGGAGCTAGACGAATCCCGCCGCTTCCTCGCGCCCGTAGCGGAACGGGTAGAGAAGGACGGGGTAAGCGTGGAGATCGTGGTCACGATGGGCGATGCCCCCAAGGAGATCATCCGTATCGCGCACCGCTCCCAGGCAGGGCTCATCGCTATGGCCACCCGAGGCCGCGACCGGTTGGAGAAGCGGATAGTGGGGAGCGTGGCGAACATCGTGGTCGAATCGACCAACCTTCCTTGCCTTCTCGCCCGCCCCGGCGATGCCGAGTAGCCACTAGCCCTCCGGCGGCAGCAGCTGGTCGCCCAGGCTGTTCAGCGTCGCCGCCAGGTTCTCCGCCAGATCCTTCCGTGACTTGGGCGATAGGCGGTAGCGGGCGCCCACGGCGCGCACCAGGATCTCCAACCCCTTCATCAGCAGCTGCACGTCCCCCGGATGCTCCGCCATCGCCCGCTTCAGCCTCACCCGCATCAGGGCGATCTCGTCGTCCAGCCCTTCGATCTCCTGGGCCCGCTTCAGGTCCAGGCGCTCCGCCTGGTCAAGGGCCTGGTGATAGAAGTTGCGGGCGGTGGTGCGGGCGCGCCTAGCGGCGGCGGCCACGACGTGTGCCCCAGCGGGAACGGCCTGCCTGCCGGTGGGCAGGGCCATCCTCCGCCTCCAGCCCGGCCAGCACCTCCAGCAGGCCGTCCACGGCCTCCGGCGGCAGAGCGGCCGCGGCCTCAGTCACGCCCAGCAGCAGGCAGAGCGCCGCCAGCTCCCATTCCCTTCGATCTATCGCGACGGCGAGCGTGCTCACGGCCGGGTGTCCTCAGGCCAACTAGCGGCGAACAGCCGCCGCAGGATAAGGATGGAGACGAACGCGGTGCCGGCCAGCGGCAACGCACGCACGAGCGCCCAGGGGAGGGCGCCCGGGGGAGAGCCCGCGGGGAGTACCGTGAGCGAGGCCAGGAAGAACAGGCTCTCCCCCAACGCCCCTAGGGAGATCAGCGCCAGGGCGAACACGGCTACCACACGAGGGGCCGTCTCATCCCGGCGCCGTGCCGCACGATAGAGGAAGTAAGTCAGGTTGAGAGCGGCGCATGCCGCCGTCAGCGCATCTACGCTGATGGCAGCGGTCCGCCAGCTGCTGGGCAAGGGTGCCTCCCGTCAACTGCACATGAATTAATCGTTTAGGCATCACACGGTAGGAGAATAGAACATACGTGCTCCCTCCGTCAACAGGGAGGCGTCAGTGTGTCAGGCCAGGCGGCGCCGCTAGCCCTCGGGGCCCAGGGGGCGGCCGCCCAGCAAGTGCAGGTGCAGGTGAGGGATCGTCATTCCGGCGTGCTCGCCCACGTTGAACGCCAGCCGGTAGCCGCGCTCGTCCAGCCCCTCCTGGCGTGCCACCTGGGCGGCAGCGGCGAACAGCCTCCCCAGCAGCGGCCCGTGCTCATCGGTCAGCTCCGTCGCCGTGGGGATGTGCTGCTTGGGGATCACCATCACGTGTACCGGGGCCCGCGGGTGGATGTCGCGGATGGCGAACACCAGGTCGTCCTCGTACAGCTTGTCGACCTGCATCTTCCCCTGGGCCATGTTGCAGAACAGGCAGTCAGCCATGAAAGCGTCCTCCTGCGTAGAGGGATGACGGGCCTATTGTAGGCGATTGGGCGGAGGCCAACCAGAGCCGAGGTGGCTCAGGCCCGGGCGACGGGGAGTGAAACGGGCGCCTGACGGCGACGTCAGGCGCCCGCAAGGGGTGGGGTAGGGTGTGTGCTTACTCTAGACCCTCCAACAGGCCGCTGAACAGCTCGGCGATGGAGACGGCGTCAGCGGGCGCGCCCGGGATCTCCACCGGCTGGTTGTAGTTGGAGAAGGTCATCGTGGCGTCGAACACCATAGAGTCCGCCCCGAAGGCGAACTCGCCGCTCGTCGTCAGCATGTGGGGGAGGAGGGTGTCCGGGTCTACCCAGGCGTCGAACGTCAGCGGGCCGCTGACCTCGTCCAGGTTCAGGTCGTCGGTAGCGCCGAAGGCGTCACTGAAGGCGGCGGAGACGTCGGCGATGTCTATCGTGCCGCGGAAGTGACGGAAGGTGCCGCCCTCCAGCGTCTCCTCGCCCAGGTCCTCTATGTCGCCGCCCACGCTATTCACAAGCGCCTCGTAGTCGACGAGGCTGTGATCGTCGAACAGGTCCTGGAACGTGGCGGCGTCAACGCCCAGGTCAGCAAGGCCGAGGTCCCCGAACAGGTCCTCCACGGAGAAGACCACCCAGCCCTGTGGCGGGATGTTCATGTAGATATCCGTCCCCAGCATAAGCATCTCGAACGTGCCCAGGCCGGTGAGGTCCATCGTCATGTGCATCTGGTCGGGGGCCTGGAACGCCAGGTCTGCCGTGGCGGATATGGGGAAGCCGCCAGCCACGATGCTGAACTCCAGCTGCGTCTGGAGGGAATCCACGTCCTGCTGGAAGCTCTCCGCCGAAGCCGATAGCATGTCCAGCGGGGACGAGGCCACAAGGTCCTTGGAGGCGTCATCACCGCCCCCGGGCTGATCAGACGTCGTCGGCACAGTACCGCCGCTGCTTCCGCAGGCGACAGCCAGGGCAAGCAACAGCGTCAACAGCGTGAGGGGGAAGGCTCGTTTTAGGATGTGCATATGTCACCTCTCCCTATGAGAGTATTTACGCTTAGTAAGAGTGAGCCTGGGGCCAAACCGTTACATAGGTAGAGGGCCGGCGGTGATTCGCTCTTGGTTAAGAACCGCTACGCAAACACGAGGTCGCCCCGGCACTCGGGGCGACCCTGCGTATACGATACGGAGATGTGGAGGCCTGAAGCCTGTCTGTCTCTGGCAGGGCCCCGCTACACCGCTAGCTTCTCGGCCACCAGCTCGCGGTGGTAGTCGGCGTCCCCCCACATAAGCTCCATCCACTTCTGGCGGCGGAAGTAGAGCTGGATCTTGTACTCCTTAGTGAAGCCGATGCCGCCGTGGATCTGCTGCCCATGGGCGACCACCCGCCGCGAAGCGTCCGAGGTCCAGGCCTTCGCCATCGAGATCATCATATCGGCGTCCGGCTCCCCCTCCTGGAGCGACCAGGCCGCCTTGTAGGTGATGAACCGCGAGCCGTCCACATCGATGACGACGTCCGCCAGCTTGTGCTGGATCGCCTGGAAGGAGCCGATGGGCCGCCCGAACTGGACACGCTCCTTCGCGTAGTTGAGAGTGACATCGAAGTCCATCTGCGACAGGCCCACGAGGTAGGCGCAGGCGGACACAGTCGCCACCTTCTTCGTCCTGTCAACGATAGGCCACCCCTTGTCCACCTTGCCCAGAACGCTCGCCGCCGGCACCTTCACGTCCTCGAACGTCACCTCGCACTGCTTGTCGCCGGCGATCGTCTTCAGCACCTCGAAGCTGATACCCGCCGACTTGGAGTCGACGAGGAACAGCGTGATGCCGTCCTCCGGCGTCTTCCCCTTGGACGTTCGGGCGACCACGACCATCTGGTCGGAGACGTGGGCGTCCGGCACGAACAGCTTCACGCCGTTGAGGACGAAGTCGTTGCCCTGCTTCTTCGCCTCCAGCTGCACGCCGTCGGCGTCCCACTTGGCGGAGGGCTCCGTGAGGGCCATCGTCAGGATCATCTCGCCGGCGGCGATCTTGGGGAGCAGCTGCTGCTTCTGCTCCTCGTTGCCGGCCTCCATGATGGGGACGGCGCCCAGGACGACGGTGGAGATGAACGGTCCGGGCACCAGGGCGCGTCCGAACTCCTCCAGCAGGACGGTGAGCTCGCACAGGTTCATGCCGGTGCCGCCGTACTCCTCCGGAATGATCAGGCCCATCCAGCCCTGCTGCGCCATCTTGCCCC
>JADFNQ010000107.1 GCA_022563285.1 Chloroflexota bacterium
CAAGCGAGATGCCGAGCGTCAGATAGAACGGGCGCTGCGCCGAAACGCCTGAGCGGCCCGGCGCTGCGGGTTTCGCCCTAGCCGAACCGCAGGAACTGCGGCTTTATCGCTGCCCTCAGAACGTCTGGCCACGATATCACGCCCACCAGCAGGGGAAGACCGGGGGGTGTCGCCCCCTCCGGGGCGTGGGCGGGCTACTCCGGCGCCGCGGGCCGGGCGCCCAGACGGCGTGCCAGGTCATCCCACAGGCTGTACACCACCGGGATCACCACCAGCGTAAGCAGGGTGGATGTGAGCAGCCCACCGATCACCACCGTGGCCAGCTGCGAGGCGATGATCAGCCCCTGCCCCAGTCCCAGCGCCAGCGGCACCAGCGCGAAGATGGTGGCCAGCGCCGTCATCAAGATGGGACGGACGCGGCTGCGTCCCCCCTCCAAGAGAGCCTCGCGGGTGGAGAGGCCGCGTCTGCGCAGCATCTCCACGAACGTCAGCAGCACGATGGCGTTGGTGACGACGATCCCGATCAGCATGAGCAGGCCGATGAGGGCGGGGAGCCCCAGGTCCCGGCCAGTCACCAGGAGGGCGAGGAAGGAGCCGATTGTGACGAACGGCAGGCTGAACAATATGATCAGCGGGTTAGCCAAGGACCCCAGCGAGGCCACCATTACCAGGTAGACGAGGACGACCCCTATGATCATCGCCAGAAACAGGTTTGAGAACGCCTCCTCCTGCTGCGCGAAGATGCCGCCGACGCGGATCTCCACGCCCGGAGGCTCCTCCACTGCCGCTACTACCTCGTCCACCTTGTCGGAGGCGCTGGCCAGGTCCGTGCCCACGATGTTGGCGGTAATCGTCGCGGCGTGACGCTGGTCCACCCTGGTGACGGCGGCCGGCCCTTCCACTATCTCCAGTTCCGCAACGTCGGCCACGCTGGGGTTGCCCGGCAGGGCCAGCGCCAGCTGTCCTACGGACTGCGCTGGGACGCCCTCCCCGCTGCCGACCCGCAGGACGGCGGGCACGCTGGTATCGCCGATCTGCAGCGAGCCCAAGGGCACCCCGACCAGAAGGCGGCGGACCTCCAGCGCCAGTTGCCCGGGGGTCAGCCCGTACTGGGCCGCCCTCTCCTCGTCCACCATGACCAGCAGCTCCGGGGCGGACTCGGCCACATCGTTATCGATGTTCTCCAGGCGGCCCACACCTCGCAGTCCGTCCGTGATCTCGGCCGCGGTCGTCGCCACCGTCTCGGCCGAGTCGCCGCTCACGACTACCTCCACGCGGTCCGTCTCAAAGCTGGGCTCAACCACACGGATGTTCGCCTTGACATCGTCGAACTCCAGCAGGAGGCGGCGGACGCGGTCGGCCTCCACGTCTAGGTCGGCGCCGTCCTTGTAGGTGAGGGTAACATCGATCGTATTGGAGCCGGGGATCCCGCCCCGGAAAGAGCCCGGGTTGTTCACGTCGATCTGCCCCACGATGAGCTGGTAGCGGTCGATGCTTTCAATCTCCGCCAGGGAGGCCTCTATCTCACGGGCTCTGTCGTTGGTGATGGCGAGCGGCGTGCCGGCAGGGAGCTCGATACGCCCGGCCACGACGCCGAAGTCGGTCCCCGGCAGGAAGCTCGAGTTTATGAACGGCAAGAGGAGAAAGCTGCCCACGACCACTGCGGCGGCGGCGAACAGGGTGAGGAAGCGATGTCCCAGGCACCAGCGCAGGACCGGCGTGTACAGGCGTTGGAGCCAGCTATCGCCCTCGCGCAGACGCATCGCCGGGATCAGCGCCAGGCTGAGGGCGGGAACCACGGTGAGAGCGATGACGAGGGAGGCGAGCAAGGCGAACGTTACGGCCAGCGCCAGAGGAAGGAACGCTTCCTCTACGATACCGCCGATGAATGCCAGGGGAAGGAAGATCGCCACCGCGGTGAGGGTGGAGGAGAGGATAGCTGTGGATACCTCGCGCGTGCCGTCCAGGGCAGCCTTCGTCAGCGGTTTTCCGCGGTTGGCATGGACGTATATATTCTCCAGCACCACGATGCTGTCGTCTACCACCCGGCCCACGGCTATGGTCAGGCCACCCAGGGTCATGATGTTGAGGGTTACCCCCTGCCAGTTGAGCAAGGCGATAGCCGCCAGCATGCTCAGGGGTATGGACACCGCCGTCACCATCGTAGCCCGCACGCTGAGCAGGAAGATCAGGATCACGGCCACAGCGAAAGCCGCTCCCAGTAATCCCTCTCGAATCAGCGAGTCGATTGACTCCTCGATAAGCTCAGACTGGTCGAACAGGATGGTCGCCTCTACGTTCTCCGGCAGTTGCTCCCTGAGCTCATTGATGGCCCGCTCCACGTTGTTCGCTACCTCCACCGTGTTCGCGTCCTGCGACTTGAACACGCCCAGGGCCAGGCTGGGCTTACCGTTGGTGCGGGCGATGGCTGAGGTGGGAGAGGGGGCGAGGTTCACCTGGGCAATATCACCAAGCTGGACCTCCTCCCCTTCCGCTCTCGGAAAGGCCCTGACCAGGGGCAGCCCGGCCACGTCCTCCGGTGACTGCAAGGGCTGGACGGTGCGCACCGGCAGGGTCAGCCCCTCCTCCAGCACGAAGCCGGAGGGGGCGGAGATGCCGCTTCCGCTCAGCGTGAGCGCCACATCGGTGACTGACACGCCCCGTTCTGCCATGCGCTCGGGGTCCAGGGAGATCAGCAGCAGAGACTCCTGGGTCCCCGTCACACTGACGGTGAACACGCCGTCTATGCGCATGAGCTCCGGCACCACCGTATCGTTGACGATGGACTCCAGCTCCTGCGGGTTGTCACCGCCGTAGACGGTGATGGCGACGATGGGGAAATCGCCGAAGTCGATGCGGTTGACGGTAGGGGTCTCGGCCCCGGCCGGCAGGTCTATCCGCTCCAGAGCGCTGACGATCTCCCGCTCCTTCTTCTCCGTGTCAGTGCCGAAATCGAACTCCGCCGCGACGACGGAGACGCCCTCCGTCGTGGTCGACTGGAGGCGCTCCAGCCCCTCCACATTGCTGATGGCGCTCTCTACCGGTTCCGTGACCTGTCCCACTATCGACTCGGAGGAGGCGCCGGGGAAACGGGTGACGACGGTGACGGCGGGGAATTCGATATCCGGGAGAAGCTCCTGCTGGATATTGAAGGCAGAGTACACTCCAATGATGGCGACGACGGCCGCAGCCAGGAAGACCACCGGTCTGCGTTGAAGGGAGACGCGGGTTATGCCGGCCAGCCAGCCCAGCCGTTCCTCCTGCGGCGCGGGTGGGGAGGTTGGGGCCCCCGGTTCGTCGGGCTGGCGCCGGCGGGGTCGGCCGATGTAGGTCAGAAGGGCAGAGACAGCAGCCCCCAGGAGGAGCAGAGGATAAAGGAGGCGCGGCAGGCGACGGCGCCGGCTACGCTCGCTCATCGGCTGTGCTCGCCGGCTCAAGGGCGCGGCTGGGGGCGCTCAGGGCTTCGATCAGGATCGTCAGGGCTCGCTCTATCGTGTCTAGGTCGTCCTCCGGCACCTCCGCCAGCAGGTTGGCCAGCCCTTCGCGGCTGGAAGCCCACAGGCGGCTCACCAGCTCCCTCCCCTCGCTGGAGAGGTCGGAGATGACCCGCCTGGCGTCATCCCGGTCGCGCTTGCGATCCAGGTAGCCCCGCCGCTCTAGTCGTGCCAGGATGCCCGTCATGGTGGGGAGGGAGACCTCCTGGGCGGAGGCGAGGGCGCCGCAGGTCTGCGGGCCCTCTAAGTAGAGGGTGTACAGGACTTTCAACTGGCGCATGGTGAGCTCAGTGCGGAGAAAATCCATCGGCACCCGGTCGCGCGCCAGGAGGAAGAACTCGTCACCCAGGCTGAGGATGCGTTCGGTGCTCATGGGGAAATAGTTCGTGCTAGGCAAAGTATATTTCCAACCGGCTCTGCCCGTCAAGATGGGGCTGCCGCCGTGCTATAATCAGGGTGTGGGGACGAAAGGGTTCGACAGGGAAGGTTGATCCCGGATCGCAAGCCGAGGTTGCCACACCCTCGTTAAACAGGTGGCGAAACATAACTGGCGAAAACCAGTACGCACTAGCCGCCTAATTTCGGTGGCTACGTTGGTCCCAGGCCTCTCCTCGACGGGCAGGGTCCGGCGCCGCGAAGTCGAGGTGCGGTCCCCCCGACGCCGATATGGGGGGCTAAAGACCTAATCGGCTGGCCCGTCGGTAACTCCGTCGGCGGAGGTACGCCGGGCGAGACGCAAACGCCGGATAAGCTTGTAGACGTCCGGGTGGGTCTTCCTCTGGACGAGGGGTTCAATTCCCCTCCGTCTCCACCACAGCAATATCTGATTTGCCTCTTCCGGGGGCGCCAAGGGGTGTCCCGCCAGGCGGCCGAAAGCCTGCCGGAAGGGGCTTTTTGGTGCTATGCCCACGACAAGGCGGGACGGGAGGTCGATGTGGACTGCGTCAACCATGCCCGACAGCAGGTCGTGTCGCTCACCCTCGGTGCCTGCCGCGCATCAAGATCGCGCAGAGGCGCGGCTCTCAGCCCTACCAGCGCCAGTCCCGGACCTCGGGCAGGTCCTCTCCGTGCTCACGGGTGTAGGTTTCGTGCTCTGCTAGCTTCTCCTGGAACCGGGAACTGATCCCCCCCGCACGCGACTGCAACCTCGGCGCGTGATGGAGCGCCTCGATGGCGAGCTGATAGCGGCTCATGCCGTTGGCGACCACCATGTCCAACGGCGTGGTAGTCGTGCCTTCCTCAACGTACCCCCGCAGGTGGACTCGACCTGGGTTGGGTCGTCTCGGTGAACAGTGCGATGAAGGATGTCTCGTCGAACCCGGCCGTCTCTCGCTGCCCGGGTGCTCCAAACGACGCCGGCGAACGTACTATCTGGTGGTGCTGGGCCGCGTGCGTATAAGCGCCCGGCGCCCGGCAGAAGACTATAGACTAGAGCCGCGAGAGGAATTCGGGTCAGCGGCGAGCTGATGTGGTGAGGATGTTAGAGCGAATTCGTAGTAGGACACCGTTATGGCTTGGTGTTCTCGCCGTGGTAGCGGTGATCGCGGCAGCGTGTAGCGGGGGGAACGGCGGTACAGGTGAGCCAGAAGATTCGGCGCTGACGACCTCGTCTGCGGGCGAGTCGGGCGGCAGCGGGGATGATCCATCCCTCGCGGGGATGATCCCGGCGCCGGAGTTCCCCGGCGGCCATACCTGGTTCAACGTTAGCGAGCCGCTGTCGCTGTCGGACCTGCGGGGTAAGGTAGTGCTGCTCGATTTCTGGACCTCGGGCTGCATCAACTGTCAGCAGATCATCCCCGACCTGATGCGGCTTGAGGAC
>JADFNQ010000108.1 GCA_022563285.1 Chloroflexota bacterium
TCGCCGCTGATGAGTTCCTCAAGACCGCGGCGCCGCGGCTCCTCCGCCCCCTCAGGCGCGGCGGGCCGACTCTTACGACGCCTTGGGCGCTCCTCCGGCTCCTCCTCGGCGCGCCGCTTCCTGCCAGTCTCCATAGTGAAGACGGACTGAAGGACAGTGCGCAGCCACCGCTGCTGACCCGGCGTCAGCGCGGCCACCCTCCCCAGGAGTTCTCGGTCCACTTTGGGCTTGCTCCCAGCCATTCGGCGTTATTATAACCCGGTAAGCAGATCCACGATATAGACGTCTGAAGGGAGGCGTTCCGATGAGAGCAGTCTACCGCTGGCGGGTGAAGCCGGGCGATGAAGAGACGTTTACCAAGGCCTGGGCGCAGGCGACCAAGACGATAAGGTCGAAGGTGAAGGGGGCGCGGGGGAGCATGCTCCTGCGCAGCCTCCGCGACCCGGCGGAGTTCATGGCCACCGCCCGCTGGGACAGCTTCCAGGACTGGCAGGCGTTCACGCAGTCCGACCCGGCCGACCCCGAGGCGTTCCGCGTCATGTCCGCGGCCAGCCAGATGCTCTCCGCCGAGGTGTTCGACGAGGTGGAGGACCTGCTGGACTACCAGCAATAGCTCCCTCGATCATGCGAAGATGATGCCAATAGTGTAGTATGGTGCCGCTGCCGATCCGTTAACATCCGTCCCCCGCAGCCGTTACTGTAAATAGGAAACTTAGAAGAGACAAGATCGGCTCAGTAGAGCGGTAGACTGAGGCGAGGGTCAACACCTCTCGCCGACAACTGGCACATCGACTGTCCATGGTGTTCCCGGGCGGCCTGAGTGGCGCACCGGATACGGGAAACGACGCTTTCAGACCTTGGGCTACTCCTAGCTCCAAGGAAGTAGGGGATAGACGTATGAAATGCTTGATCCTGGCTGCCGGCGATGGAGGTAGGATAGCCGACAAAGGCGACTCCAAACCCCTTCTCCGCCTCGCCGGAATGCCTCTGATTGAGAGGACCATCGCGACCGCGCACCAGGCCGGTATCACCGACTTCTACGTGGTCACGGGCCACAACGCCGAACGCGTCGAGGCGCTTCTCTCGGATGTGGGTCGGCGCAGAGGTCTGACAATCACCCCGATCAGGAATGAAGACTGGGACACGGGCAACGGCACCTCGGTGCTCAAAGCACGCGGGCACATCGACGAATGCTTCGTCCTGCTAATGGGGGATCATGTCTTCGATGAGGCGATCCTCAGCAAGCTTATCAGCGAAACGTTGCAGGACGGGGAGATCGTCCTCGCCGCCGACTTTGGCGTCGAGAACAACCACCTCGTTGACATGAGTGACGTGACACGGGTTCTGGCCGACGATCACCGGCTTGTCGATATCGGAAAGGGCCTCGAAGGCTACAACGCCTACGACACGGGCATCTTCCTCTGTTCCCCCGCGATCTTCGCCGCGGTCGAGGAGAGTCTAGAGCACGGCGATGATTCTCTTTCCGGCGCCGTACGCCGCCTGGCGGACAGACGCAAGGCGAAGGTGGTTGACATCCAGGGGCACTACTGGATCGACATCGACACGGCCAACGACCTCAAGAATGCTAGTACGCTACTGAAAGGCAGTCTGACAAAACCGAACGACGGCTTCATCTCCCGTACGATCAACCGGAGAATCTCGACTGCTATCGTGACGCCGCTACTGCTCAAAGTGTCCGGCCAGATTACGGCCAACCAGGTCTCCCTGTTAAGCTTCGCCGTCAGTTTGATTGCTAGCCTGAGCTTCTTCCTTCGCTATCCGGTGATCGGCGGCCTCTTCATTCAGCTGGCAAGCATCCTCGACGGAAGTGACGGCGAAATCGCCAGACTGCGGAAGACGCAATCGCCTTTCGGGGGCTTCTTCGACGCGGTGTTGGATCGTTATTCAGACAGCTTCATCCTGTTCGGAATGTTCTACTACTCGCTCACCGCCAGCGCTAACTTGGCACTGTTCGGTGAGTACTGGATCCCCCTCGTCCTAGTGACTTCGATGCTGGCGATCTTCGGCAACGTCATGGTCAGCTACACATCCGCGAAGTCGGTGGCGGACTTCGGCTACCGATATGAGGGACGATGGACTGCAGCCGGGAGAGGAAGGGATCTGCGCCTACTCCTGCTGTTCGTCGGAGGGATCACGGCCTGGATTCACCCTATCTCCGTCTTCATGGCCATTTCGGTCGTCGCCATCCTGACGAACGCCATCGTGCTGCGGCGTATCTCCATCTCCTGGAGCTACCAGCAGAGACCGCACCCGCTCATGGACACCAAGCTGAAAGCAGTGATCTTTGACTTCGATGGTACGATCGCGGATACGATGCCATTCCTGTCGGACTTAGCCACGAATCTGATCACGGCCAATTATGGGATCCCCAAGGAAGAGGCTTACAGGAGGTACCGCGAAACAACCGGGATGGACTTCGGCGCCCAGATGGAGCGCATCTTCCCCGGACATCCCAAGAACCGGGAGGTGGTCGCCGAATTCGAAGCGAGAAAGCTGGACCGTATCCTCGATCATCCCGTATTCGGCGAGGTGATCCCCACGCTTGAGCTGTTCAGAGATCGTAACGTGGCACGGTTCATCTGTAGCAGCACCAAGGACACAATCGTCGCAGAGTACGTAATGAAGACCAACATCGATGCTCTGGTTGACGGCTGTCTCGGTTTCAGGCCGGGCTTCTCAAAGGGACAGCAGATCGAATTCCTTCTCCGGCAGCACCACCTGAACCCGGATGAGGTTCTATTTGTGAGCGACTCGCTGATCGACTATGAGTTTGTCCAGGACAAGGGAGTACGGTTCATAGGGATTTGCCGGATCTTCGAAGAGCAGGAGTTCCAACAGCGGGGGCTGTTTAGCGTCCAGGATTTGACTGCGCTCACCCGCCTGTGGGACCGGTCGGGGAGTCTCATTCAGTTCGTCGCCAAGGCGTAGCGCTAAATGGCGCGCCTGTTCCAGGTGAGCTGGCGGGTGAAGCCTAGTGCTCGCCGGCCGGTCTAGCCCCTCAGCCCCCGCGCGTACTCCCAGCGGATCATGACGCACTGCGCTCACCGGGGCCCGCGCCACCTCCCGCTTAGACCTGCCCCCTCCCCCAAGTACCATTGTGGTGCCATGACCCCAGCCCCAACACTCGCCTCCCCTCTCACCCTGAGCCCGTCGAAGGGTCACCCTGAGCCTGCCTGCCCTGAGCGGAGTCGAAGGGTCGAAGGGCCAAAAACAACCGAACGTTTGACCCGCCGTCAGATTCGCCAGGCACCCTCAACGAAAACTTTTTCGGAAAACAACCAAACACCGGATACAACCGCCCGAAATCAACCAGACGCCCTACTTCCCGATCCGCAGCAGCGCCATGAACGCCTCCTGCGGGATGTCCACGTTCCCCACCCGCTTCATCCGCTTCTTCCCCGCCTTCTGCTTCTCCAGCAGCTTCCGCTTTCGGGTCACGTCCCCCCCGTAGCACTTCGCCAGCACGTTCTTGCGCAGCGCCCGCACCGTCTCCCTCGCCACGATGCGACCCCCTATCGCCGCCTGGATCGGCACCTCGAACAGCTGCCGCGGGATCAGCGACCGCAGCTTCTCCACCAGCGCCCGCCCCTGCTGCTGCGCCTTATCGCCGTGGACGAGCAGGCTGAGGGCGTCCACCGGCACCCCGTTCACCAGCACGTCCAGCCTCACCAGCCGCTCCGGCTCCCAGTGCGAGAAGCTATAGTCCATGCTGGCGTACCCCTGCGTCCGTGACTTCACCAGGTCGTAGAAGTCCACCAGCATCTCGGACAGCGGCATGCGGTACTCTAGGAGGACACGCCGGTCCCCCTGACGGACGGCGGGGCCGTGGTCCAGGTAGTCCATCCGCACGAAGTCCCCGCGGCGGCCGGTCACCAGCTCCATCATGGCGCCGATGTGGCGTTCGGGCGTGATGAGGGAGACGTTCATCCAGGGCTCGCGGATCTCCTCGATCTCCGACGGGTCGGGAAGGTCGGCGGGGGAGTCCACCGCGGTTTCCTCGCCGTTCGTTCGCAGCACCCTGTACTCCACGTTGGGCGAGGTGGCCAGCAGGTTGACCTCGTACTCGCGCTCCAGCCGCTCCTGGACGATGTCCATGTGGAGCAGGCCGAGGAAGCCGGCGCGGAAGCCGGGGCCCAGCGCCACCGAGGACTCCGGCTGGTAGCTGAGGGCGGAGTCGTTGAGCTGGAGCTTCTCCAGGGCGTCGCGGAGGATGTCGTACTCCTCGGAGTGGGCCGGATACAGCCCGGCGAACACCATCGGCTTGGCGGGCTCGTAGCCGGGCAGCGGCGAGTCGATGGGGGCATCGGCGAGGGTCAGCGTATCGCCGACGCGGCAGTCGCGGACGGTCTTGAGGCCGGTGGCCACGTAGCCCACCTCGCCCGTGGTCAGCCCGTCCGTGGGCGAAAATGAAGGCTGGAACGTGCCCACCTCCAGCGGCTCAAGGGCGCGGCGCGTTGCGACCAGCCGCAGCTTCCCTCGCGGCACGACCTCCCCGTCCACAACCCGGACGTAGGCGATGACGCCCTTGTAGGAGTCGTACTTGGAGTCGAAGATGAGGGCGCGCAGGGGCGCCGCAGGGTCGCCCGCCGGGGGCGGCACCCGTTGGACGATCGCCTCAAGCAGTTCTGGCACCCCGGTGCCCTCCTTGGCGGAGACGAACAGCACGTCCTCGCGGCCGAAGCCGATCACCTCCACCATCTCCTGGGCTACGCGCTCCGGCTCGGCAGCGGGCAGATCGATCTTGTTGACCACGGGGATGACCGTGATATCTTGCTCCAGCGCCATGTTAACGTTAGCCAGGGTCTGGGCCTCGATCCCCTGGGAGGCGTCGACCACGAGGACGGCGGCCTCGGCCGCGGCCAGCGCCCGCGACACCTCGTAGGTGAAGTCGACGTGCCCGGGAGTATCGATGAGGTTGAGCTCGTAGGAGAGGCCGTCGGAGGCGGCGTAGGTCATGCGCACGGCGGCGGCCTTGATGGTGATGCCGCGCTCGCGCTCCAAGTCCATCTGGTCCAGCACCTGCTCCGCCATCTGCCGCTTGGGGATGGTGCCGGTGAGCTCCAGCATGCGGTCGGCCAGGGTGGACTTGCCGTGGTCTATGTGGGCGATGATGCAGAAGTTGCGGATTCGGGACTGGTCCATGCTGAAGCTATGGTAGCAGGCGGAGGAAGGAGGAAGAAGGAAGGAGGCTGGAGACTGCGAAGACGGGAGTCTGCCCCTCCCCAGATTCCCCTTCGACAGGCTCAGGACATGCCCTTCGACACGGCTC
>JADFNQ010000109.1 GCA_022563285.1 Chloroflexota bacterium
GCTTCTCGCCCTCGCCCTCCAGCATCCGGGAGACGGGGATGCCGGTAATCTTGGCGACAAGCTCCGCGATATCCGACTCCTCCACGTTCATGCTCGCCTCGTGCTCCCCCTCCCACTGGGAGCGCATCTGCTCATACTCGGCGCGGATGCTCTCCAGCTCCGTCTTGATGTGGGCGGCCGCCTCGTACTCCTCGCGCTGGGCGGCGGCGTCGGCCTCGCGCCCCAGCTTCTCCACCCGCTCCTGGAGGCGGCGCACCTCCGGCGGCATGCTCTGGGCCTCGATGACGTGCTTGGAGGACGCCTCGTCGATGAGGTCGATCGCCTTGTCCGGCAGGTAGCGGTCGGAGATGTAGCGATCGGAGAGGCGAACCGCTGTCTCGATCGCCCCGTCGGTGATCTTCACCTTGTGGTGGGACTCGTAGCGCGGCCGCAGCCCCTTCACCATCTCGATGGTGTCCTCCAGGCTGGGCTCGTCCACGTACACGGGGGCGAGGCGGCGCTCCAGCGCCGCATCCTTCTCGATGTGCTGGCGGTAGTTGTCCACGGTGCAGGCGCCCACGCACTGGAGCTCGCCGCGGGCGAGGGCGGGCTTCATCATCGTGGAGGCGTCGATGGCGCCTTCGGCGGCGCCCGCGCCCACCACCTGGTGGATCTCGTCGATGAAGACGATCACCTCGCCCTTCGCCTGCTTGATCTCGTCCATCACGGCCTTCAGCCGCTCCTCGAACTCGCCGCGGAACTTGGAGCCGGCGACCATGGCGCCCATGTCCAGGGCCAGCACCCGCTTGTCCTTCAGCTTCTCCGGCACGTCGCCGGCGACGATCTTCTGGGCCAGCCCCTCGGCGATGGCGGTCTTGCCCACTCCGGCCTCGCCGATGATCACCGGGTTGTTCTTGGTGCGCCGGTTGAGTATCTGCATCACCCGCTTGATCTCGTCCTCGCGGTGGATGACGGGGTCCAGCTTGCCCAGCCGCGCCGCCTCCGTCAGGTCGATGCTGTAGCGCTCCAGGGCGCGGTACTTGGACTCCGCGGTGGGGCTGTCCACGCGGGCGCCGCCGCGCACCTCCTGCAGGGCGACGTATATCTTCTCCTTGTCGATGCCGGCCTCGCCCAGGATGCGCGCCGCCTCCTCCTCCCGCTCGTCGGCGATGGCGATAAGTATGTGCTCCACACCCACGTACTCGTCCTTGAGCCGCTCCGCCTCCGCGTTGGCGGCCTCCAACATGCGCACGATGCGGGGGGTGGTGTAGATCTGGACGACATCGTAGGCGAGCTTGGGGGCGTTGGCCAGGGCGGCCGCCACGGCGTCCCGTAGCTTGGCGCGGTCCGCCTTCAGATGCTCGAAGATGGCGGGGGCTACGCCGCCCTCGTGGGTGAGCAGGGCCATGAGGACGTGCTCCACGTCCCACTGGCTGTGCCGCTCCTTGCGCACCATCTCCTGGCTGTTCGCCAGGACCTCCTGCGCGCCCTCCGTGAACCTGTCTTGTCTCATCATTTGTTCTTCACCTCAGCTATGTAGCGGAGGCGTTCAGGCCTCCATGCCGCTCGTGGCGACCTGAAGGTCACCCCTACATTCATCGTTGCCCCTCTCCCTCCGGCACCGCCGGCAACACCCGGTCGCGGTAGTGCTGGAGCTCCGCCCGCAGACGCTCCATCTGCTCCTCCATGCGGCGGATGCGCTCGTTGAGGCGGATCACCACCTCGGCGCCGGCCAGGTTCACCCCCAGCTCGTGCACCAGCCGCTGGATGTGCAGCAACCGCTCGATGTCCGCCCGCGAGTAGAGCCGCAGGCGGCCGCGGGAGCGGGAGGGGCGCACCAGGCCCAGGCGCTCGTAGCTGCGCAGGCTCTGGGCGTGCATCCCCACCATCTTGGCCGCGATGCTGATCACGAACAGCGGCTCGTCTTCGTCGTCGTGCAGCCTGTTACGTTCCACCATCACTTCGCTCCCACCTTCGTCTTGCGGCGCTCCTCCCGCAGCTTCTGGAACAGCTCCCGCTCGCGGTCGGAGAGCTTCTCGGGCAGGAGGACGCGCACGCGGGCCAGGAGGTCGCCGGCCGGACGGACGCCCGTCTGGGCACGGCCTTTGCCCTTGGCCGGACGGCCAGCCGTCTTGGTGCCCTCGCGGCGGGGCATGCCCAGGCCGGAGAGGCGGAACAGGCGGCGGTTCTGGGTCAGCGGCGGGATCTTCAGCGCCACCTGCTTGCCGGACAGCGTCGGCACCTCCACCTCGCCGCCCAGCACGGCATCCTCCAGCAGCACGTCGATCTCGGTCGTCAGGTCGTCGCCCTTGCGCTCGAAGCGGGAGTGCGGTCGTACCCTGACGACGATGTAGAGGTCGCCGCGGGGGCCGGCCCGATGGCCACCCGTCTGGGCGCCGCCGATGCCGGGGCGGCCTTCGCCGGCGATGCGGACGCGGGAGCCCTCGCCGACGCCGGGGGGTATCTTGACCTCTACACGCTTTGGCTTGATCTGGGCGCCCGCGCCCTGGCAGACGTGACACACGGCGCCCGCGATCTGGCCGCTGCCGCCGCAGGTGTCGCAGGCCTCCTCCGATTGCAGCTCCAGCAGGCGGGTGGTACCCTGGAACGCCTCCTCCAGGGTGACCTCCGCGGCGTACTCCACGTTCTGGCCCCGCGTGGGGCCGCGACGGCCAAAGACCGACTCGAAGATGCTCTCGAAGGGCGTACCACGGCCGCCGCCACGTCCGAACAGATCGCCCAGGTCAAAGCTCTGCGTGAACCGGGTGCCGCCGGCGCCACCGGCACGACGGGCCTGCTCAAACGCCTCCGCCTGCTCCCACTGCTCGCCGTAGCGGTCGTACTTCTTCCGCTTCTCGGCGTCGGAGAGCACCTCGTAGGCGCGGTTGATCTGCTTGAACCGCTCCTCGGCCTGCTTATCGCCGGGGTTGACGTCGGGGTGGTGCTTTCGGGCCAGCCTGCGATACGCCCGCCGGAGCTCCTTCTCGGAGGCGGAGCGGGATACGCCGAGGATATCGTAGAAGCTCTTGCCTGCCACGGCTCAATTGTAAGGTAGGAGACGTCTGAAGTCAAATAGCGCTAGATAGGTTCTTGATAATATACGTATCAAGTTTATTGATATGTTATGCACTGCTTGCTAACGTAGTGCTAGGTAGGACAGGAGCCCCTAACGAGATGAGCCCGGCTCTTCCGTTATATCGCTCCTCCGGCGCTCAGGCGGCTACGATCTTCCCCATCTCCACCTGGTTCAGCGCCCGATCCAGGTTGCGCCCGGTGTGGATCAGCGCTATGTGGGTGAACGCCTGAGGGTAGTTGCCCAGGAACTCTCCCGTCTGCGGCTCCACCATCTCCGAGTAGAGCCCAACGTTGTTACCCATCCTCGCAACCCGCTCGTAGATCTCCCGCGCCTCATCCAGGCGGCCGCCCGTCACCAGCGACCTTGCCAGCCACAGGCTGCACATCGTGAACGCGCCCTCGTCGCCGCCCACACCGTCGTCGGTCTCCGACGGAAGATAGCGATGCACGAGGCCGTCGTGCACCAGCTCCCTCTGCACGGCGTCGATAGTGGCCGCCATGCGCGGGTCGTCCGCGGGCAAGAAGCCGACCATGGGGATGAACAGCGTGCAGGCATCAAGGTTGCTCGACCCGTAGGCCTGTACGAAGCTGCGGCGCTTCTCATTCCAGCCTTTCTCCAGGATGTCCGCCCTGATAGCGGCGCGGGCGCGCCGCCAGCGGTCGAACTCCACCGGCCTCTCCAGCGCCCTCGCCAGCCGCAGTCCGCGGTCCACGGCCACCCAGGCCATCAGCTTGGAGTAGGTGAAGTGCCTGGGCTCTGAGCGCACCTCCCATATGCCGTTATCCGGCTTCTGCCAGTGGCGCAGCGCCGACTCAACCATAGCCTCCGCCAGCATCCATAGCGAGTCGTCGATGATGCCCCCGGCCCGATGGTAGGAATCGAACGAGAGGAGCACCTCGCCGTAGACGTCCAGCTGGAACTGGTGGAAGGCGCCGTTACCGATGCGCACGGGCGCCGAGCCCCGGTAGCCCTCCAGATGGCCGAGCTCCTCCTCGCGCATGGCGTGTGGGTCGACCTCGCGGCCGATCCCGTACAGGGAATGGATCTCCTCGCCCTGCCCGAAGCCCAACACCAGCCCCGCCAGCCACTCGATGAACGGGCGCGTGTAGGCCGTGTGTCCCAGCCGGTGGAACACGTCAAGGGTGAAGGCGGCGTCGCGCAGCCAGCAGAAGCGGTAGTCCCAGTTCCTGCTCCCGCCAACCCGCCCCGGCAGCGACGTGGTGACGGCGGCGCATATGGCGCCCGTGGGCGCGTACAGCATCAGGTGCAGCGCCAGCATCGAGCGTTTCACCAGCTCCGCCCAGCGGCCCATGTAGCGCCAGTCGCGGGCCACGAACCGCCAGAACGCCTGCGTCCGGCCCAGCGTCCCGTAGACATCGTACTCCTCCGGCAGCGGCGGCGAGTCGTCGTTCCAGCGCAGCAGGAACGCTGTCCACTCGCCCTCTTTCAGGGTGAAGCGGGCACGGGCGCCGCCGTCCACCGCCTCCAGAGGGACGCTGGACGTCATGCTCAGACAGTCGTCGCCGTGCCGCGCCACCGCAGCCCGACCGTTCACGGCGATCGACGTGCCGGGCCGCCCGTAGTCCAGCCGGGGCAGGAACTCCAACTCCATCTCTACGCTGCCGCTCTGGCAGCGCACCACCCGTACCACTTCGTGGGCGCAGTGGCTGATCTCCTCCGCCACCGGCATGAAGTCCGTGAGGCTCACGGCCCCGCTGTCGGTATGGAAGTCGGCGACCAGGACGTTGCTCTCGGGAAGGTAGGAGTGGCCGTGGCGGAAGTCGCCCGCCGGCCTGATGCGGAAGTAGCCGCCATTGGCATCGTCCAGGAGAGCGGCGAAGACGCTGGGGGAATCGAACCGGGGGAAGCAGAGCCAGTCAATCGAACCGTCGCCGCTGACCAGCGCGGCGGAGTGCATATCCCCTATTACGCCGTAGTCACTGATACGCCTGTACGGCATCGTATCCCCCGGGCGAGGGCTGAGTCCCCTATAGACTAATATAGACAACGCAGCCTATTGGGGGAAGTTATGCAGAGTGAACCGTTGGTGAAGCGTAAAGCTGGCGCGGAGCCAACGTCCGGCGAGAAAGGCGCCGGGGTGACGCCGCGATGCCCTTGCGACCGCCCTCACAGGTCCGCGGCCTTCGCGTCCGGCTTCTACACCTCGTCGTACCGGAAGCAATCGATGGTGTGGTCGTTGACCATGCCCACCGC
>JADFNQ010000110.1 GCA_022563285.1 Chloroflexota bacterium
ATTAGGAACGGATCGGCGCCCCAGAACGAGGCTTCCCCCAGCCGACCATCTGCTAGCGCACTGTCCAGCCAGAAGGCGTACGGTTCCTCGCAGATCCGGCGGAGCTCCCTCAGAGACGGCAGTCGCTCATCGCGATGCCTCACAGGCGGCCAGGCGGAGCGATCTAATGCGCGCTTCATGCCGGAAAGAATACCCATCCATTGTGGGGGCAGCGCGCTCTAGGAGCAACAGCGTGCCTGGAGCAACGCCTCCCTTGACAGGCAGGCCCGAGGCGGTATGATTTTCCGCAGTCAGGCAAGTGGGCAAAGGAGGCGAGCATGACACGGGCCTACGTTCTGATAGAATCTGCAGTCGGCAAGGCGAAAGGCGTGGCCGAAGGGGTGCAGACGCTCCAGTTTTCGGACGCGCGTATAGTATCGGTGGACGCTGTGACGGGGCCGTTCGATGTCATCGCGCTGCTGGAGTCAGACGACCTGGACAAGGTGGGCCGGGCGATAACCGACGGCATCCAGCAGGTGGACGGAGTTCAGCGCACGACGACCTGCCTAGTGGTCCAGCTCGGATAAAAACCGATAACCGAATCCCCTAGCGGTGCTAAAATAGTGTCCGCCTTAGGCGGACACTATTTTGCTATCTTAAGCGCGCCCGATCACCAGGGCTGGGAGCGAACGATGATTACGGTTGACGAGGCGCTGGAGCGGATCCTCAGCTACGTGGACGTCCTGGAGCCGGAAGAGAAGCCCCTGCTGGAGGCGCTGGGTCAGGTCCTGGCGGAGGACGTCAGCTCCGGCTTCGATATCCCGCCTCTGGACAACACTGCGATGGACGGCTACGCCGTACGCGCCGAGGACACGCGAGGGGCATCGCCGGACTCCCCGGTACAACTGCGCGTGACCGGCGAGGTAGCAGCCGGCTACGTCTTCGAAGGTGCTGTGGCAGCGGGCGCCACCGTCCGTATCATGACCGGGGCGCCGGTGCCCGCAGGAGCGGACGCCATCGTCCCCTTCGAGGAGACGGACGAGCCGTTCCACAAGGCGCCGGAGCGCTCCCAGCAGGTGGATGCGACGGTACGGGTATTCAAGGAGGCCCATTTAGGGGCCAACATCCGGCGCGCCGGGGAGGACCTGAGGCGGGGCCAGCCGGTGGTGCAGAAGGGCCGCGTGCTGAGGCCATCGGAGACCGGCGTGCTCGCCTCCCTGGGCCGGGCCACCGTGAAAGTCGTCCGGCGACCCCAGGTGGCGATCCTGTCCACCGGCGACGAGCTGGTGGAGGCGGGACAGCCCAGGCCGCCGGCGAAGATATACGATGCCAACGCCTACAGCGTCGGCGCCCAGGTCCAGCGCTACGGCGGCGTGCCCCGCCTGCTCGGTATCGCCAAGGACACCGTCGATGCGCTCACGGCGAAAATCAACGAAGGGCTGGAGGCCGATATGCTGGTCACCTCCGCGGGCGTTTCGCGCGGCGACTACGACATCGTGAAGGAGGTGCTCGCGCGAGAAGGAGACATCGACTTCTGGACGGTGGCGATGAAGCCGGGCAAGCCCCTGGCGTTCGGTTGCTTCCGGAAGGACGGCCGGCGGGTTCCCCACATCGGGCTGCCGGGCAACCCGGTGAGCTCCATGGTGACGTTCGAGCTGTTCGGACGGCCCGCCCTGATGAAGATGATGGGCAAGACGGACTGGCAGCGACCCCTGCTCAGAGCGGTCGCCGAGGAGCGGATCGTCAACCGCGGCGACGCGCGGCGGTTCTACGCCCGCTGCATCGTGAGAGAGCGAGACGGCCGCTACTACGCATCGCTGACCGGGCCGCAGGGATCGGGGATGCTCACCTCCATGGTGTACGCCAACGCGCTGACGGTGATCCCGCCGGAGGTGGACGAGATCCAGCCGGGGGAAGAGATAGACGTCATCATGCTGGACTGGAGCCACGGCGAGGAGTGGGGCACGGGCTCGCCCCCGGAAGCAGGCCCATAGGCCCCCCGCCCCGCTCGATCCCGTTCGTCCCAATCAACCGGCCCCTGAACTCCATTCAGACTTCGCCCACACCACTCGCCGCCCACGTGGGATAATAGGTGTATCCGCTAGAGGGAGAACAGTGTGGCGACCAAAGTTACGTGCGCGAGGTGCGAGCAGGAGCGGGAGGGGCTGGATCAGCCACCGATGGGTGGGCCCACCGGGCAGCAGGTCTTGGAGAACGTGTGCCGGGACTGCTGGCAGGAGTGGCGGGAGAACTCGGCGCTCCTGATCAACCACTACGGACTGGCGCTGGGGAACCCGGCCCACAGGCAGCAACTGCGCACAGCGATGCGTGAGTTCTTGAGCCTAGACGAGGACTGAAGCCCCAGCGCATCGCAGATGCGCGGTACGGCCATGCGTCTGCCTCACCCTAGGCCCAGAACCAGCCCCGGATAGCCTTGACGTCGGACACGTACTGTATCGTCTCTTCGTAGAGAACCCCCAAGCTGAAGGCTCCGTATCCCTGGTAGTAGGAGGCCACCGCCTGGTCGATATCGCCGGTGAGGTCCAAGAGGAGGCGCAGGTAACGGACGCCGGCCTTGATGTTGTCGTAGGCGCTGGCCTCAATATCCAGGTCGTAGCCGAAGACATCCCGCTCCAGCCAGTAACCCGTCGAGGGCTGGATCTGCATGACGCCCACAGCACCTGTGGCGCTCACCACACCTTGCTGCCAGCCGCTCTCCAGATAGGCCAGCGCCTTTACGATGCCCGGGTCCAGCCCTTCCTCCGCGGCGAACTGATCCAGCAACGCCTCTATCTCCGGGGCTACCGGCGGCACCATCGGGCTCTCCACGACGGGGATGACCAGCGTCTGGCCCTCCCGGATGAAGTCTGGGTCGGCCAGGCCGTTCACCTCCATGATGGCTCCGAGGGGCACGCCGAAGAGCTCCGCGATCTCGCTGAGAGTGTCGCCGAGCTGCACGACGTATGTGCCCCCGCCCGATACCTGGTCCCCCTGCTGGGCGAAGACGGCGCGACCGTCCGCACTCCCGGGGATGAGCAGAACCTGACCGCTTAAGATGAGGTCCGGGTCCACGATGCCGTTGGTTTCCGCCAGCTCCCCCACAGTCACGCCGAACCTGTCCGCGATCTCGGAAAGGATATCGCCCTCCCGGACGCTGTACTCATCGGCACTCAGAAAGCCTGTGGACGACACCAGCAGCAGCCCCACGACAGCCGGGGCGATAAGCGCAACTCTACCCGTTATCATTAGTCGCCTCCTCCACTTCTGCATATAAGACGCACGGAGGCGGCCGATTGTTATATCGATAAGCAGACAAGTCGCCCGCGTTACCGCTAGCTCAACGCAGGGTCAGACGCCCCTGAGCCGAAGGTTCACTGACTTCGCGATGCCAGCGCTGCTGGCCTAGGACCGAACGTAGCCCACGCCGAAGCCGCTGTAATCGCCCGTGTGCTCCCCCCACTCCGTCTCCACGCTATCAACCCGGGAGCCGCGCGGCCCCTCGCGCAGATAGGCGAGGAGCTGCTCCAGATCGCTGCGGTCTCCCTCGGCCACGATCTCCAGGGAACGGTAGTCCGGCAGGTTGCGCACGTAGCCGCTGAGGCCCAGGAAGCTGGCACGAGTCCGCACGTAATCGCGGAAGCCGACGCCCTGCACACGCCCGCGGATGACGGCGCGCAGGGCAGCGGGCCGGGGCTCGCTCATCACGCTATGCTAGCACTTCATCCAGCGCCTGCTCCACGACCTCCTCCGGCACATCGTCACGGAGGGCGGTACGGCCGACGTCTTCCAGGAGCACCCAGCGGATCGCTCCGGCGCGCACCTTCTTGTCCAACGCCATCGCCGAGAGTAGATCGTCGCGGTTCAGGCCCTTGGCGCTGGTGGGCAGGCCGAAGCGCTCCAGCAGCGCCCGCTGGCGTCGCTCGACGTCCACCGGCAGGAGCCCCAGCCGCCTGCTGATAGCGCCGGCCGCCGTCATACCGATAGCGTCCGCCTCGCCGTGGCGGAGGCGCCCATACTCAGTGACGGCCTCGATCGCGTGCCCCACCGTGTGGCCGTAGTTGAGGATGGTGCGGCGGCCCGTCTCCTCCCGCTCGTCCTCGCTCACCACCGCCGCCTTGATCGCCACGCTGCGCCGGATCGCCTCCGTGGTGGGCCCAGGTTCAAGCCGGAGCACGGCGTCGGTGTGCTCCTCGAAGAAGGCCAGCAGGTCGGGATCCAGGATCATGGCGTGTTTGATCGCCTCCGCCCAGCCGCTGAGCTCCCGCGCCGGCAGCGAGCGGAGCGTCGACACGTCGGCCAGGACGAGGCGGGGCTGGTAGAAGGCGCCGATGGCGTTCTTGGCCCGCGGATGGTTCACGGCGACCTTGCCGCCGATGGCGGCGTCCACCATGCCCAGCAGGCTTGTGGGGACGTGGACCAGGGGCAGGCCGCGGGCGTAGGTAGCGGCGACGTAACCCGCGAGGTCGGTGACCATGCCGCCACCGAGGGCGACGATGGCGTGGCCGCGCTCCGCCCGCTGCTCGATAAGCCAGTCGTAGATGGCAGCGGCCGTGTCCAGCGACTTGCTGGCCTCGCCGGGGGGTACGGTGAAAGACGCTACCGGGATATCGGCCTGGGCGATAGCGGCCTCAGCCTGCTTGCCGTAGCGGGCGAACACGGTCTCATCGCTGACGATGTAGGCCTGGGCGGTGAGGCCGGCCTCCCGCAGGCGCGCTCCTAGCTCGGGTAACGCCTCCCATTCGATGAAGACAGGGTAGGAGGCGGTCGACGTGCGCACGACGCAGGCAGCGCCATCGGGGATCGCGTGGAGCGTGGTGGCGGGCGAGTAGGCTTCAACGGCGGTAATCCCCTCGATCCTCTGCTGGTTGTCGCGGGTGGACGCCGCCAGCCTCCGCCAGGCACGGATCACCTCCGCGGCGGCTTCCTCCGGCGAGATGTTGTCGGTCTGGACGGTCCAATCGGCGAGGGTGTAGAGGTGCTGGCGGCCGGCCTTGAGCTCGCGTATGCGGGCCAGGGGGTCGGCTACCGCGAGGAGCGGGCGGTCCAGCGGCTCCTCCTCGGCCCTGTTCTGCAGGCGGTGAAGGATCGTCTCCGGCCGCGCCTCCAGGCAGACGACGAAGCCGCTCTCGGCCATGAGGCGGCGGTTATCCGGCCGGAGGACGGCGCCGCCGCCGCTAGAGATGACGACGCGCGATTCGCTGCAGGCCTCGCGCAGGGCTTCCGATTCCAGCTCCCGAAAC
>JADFNQ010000111.1 GCA_022563285.1 Chloroflexota bacterium
GTTCTCCGGGGTTAGCTGGTGGACGGTGCTGGCGTTCTTCGGGACGATGGCGCTGTTCTACATCGGCTCGGCGAATCTGGCGAACAGCGTAGGGGACGCCGTGGGTTATCGCTGGGGCCAGTCCGAGCTGCGCCGGCGCTGGAAGGCGTTCATACGGGAGCGGGAGGGCGCCTAGCCGGACTTCCTGCGCCGCCGTCTCTGAGTCGTCGCCCCGGCGGCCACCGGCTCCGCCCCGGCCTCAGTCGCCGTCGCTTTCCCCAGGGCGGCTATGAATTCGCGCGGCTCCTCCAGGGACAGGTAAAGACGCTGGCAGCGCGTGGGAAGGAGCATGCGTACCCGCTGTGGCTCCTTGAACCGCACCTCCACGACGCGCACGTAGGTGCCTATCAGCCCCACCGTGCCGCGGAAGTTCGTCCGCCAGCCGATGCCCGCCCAGACCGGCCAGTGCGAGGGCGACGCCGCCTCCACTTGGCTCAGGGGAAAGCGATGGTCAAACAGCCAGCCGAAGCGCACGTGCAGTATCCCGTCCTCCAGCTCGACGTAGGATCGCTCAAGCGTGCCCCCGAAAGGCAGCAGGAAGGGCCGCCACAGCGGGCTCATGAGGATGGGAAAGCGCATCAGGAGCCTCCTGATCAGTAGCTCTTATCCTCAACGTCCTCCGCGAACCAGATCTCCGGCGGGCCCTGTACCCCGGCCCGCTCCATCGCCGCCCGCAGGTCGTCGGAGCTGGCGAACTCTTTCGCCCGGTTCACGTCTGCCACCCTGAAGGCGATGATCACGACGTTCGGATCGTCGGCATCGCGGTGGAGGCTGTGCGCGGTGTAGCCGCTCTGTCTTCGGGCCGTCTCGTGCTCGTCAAAGGCAACCTTCCACTTGGCGAAGTCCGCCACGCGGTGCCTGATAAACATGCTTGCCATCTGTCGCTCCTTTCCGGATGAGAGCGGTGCAGGATGAGTGCACCCTCCCCCTAAACCGTCACCGCCAGGTCTATGTGGTGGCGCCGCAACTCCGCCACGATGCGCTCGGCCGCCTCCCCCTCAGGCTCCACCAGCGGCAGCCGGGGCGCGCCCACGTGGAAGCCCACCTGGCTGAGGGCGTACTTCACGGGAGCGGGGTTGCTGGCGGCCGTCATCAGGACCTGCATCAGGGGCAGCAGCTGCCGATGTTCTCGCGCCGCATCTTCCGTTCGGCCCGCCAAATAGTTGTCGATGATGCGGTGCATCTGCACACCGGTGAGGTGGGAGACCACAGCGATGACGCCGTAGCCGCCGACGGCCAGTATGGGCAGGGTCATGGCGTCGTCGCCGCTCCAAACGAGGAACTCCTCCCCCGCGTCGTCGATGATGCGGGCGATCTGGACGAGGTCGCCCGAGGCCTCCTTGATGCCGACGATGTTGGGCACACGGGAGAGGCGCAGGGTCGTCTCCGCCGTCATGTTTACGCCCGTGCGCGAGGGGATGTTGTAGAGCACGCAGGGCAGCCTCGTCGCCCGGGCGACCGCCTCGAAGTGGCGGTAGAGCCCATCCTGGGTGGGCTTGTTGTAGTAGGGCACGGTGAGCAGGAGGCCGTCCACGCCCGCCCGTTCTGCTTCCTGGGAGAGCTCGATGCTGGCGGCGGTGTCGTTGGTGCCGGTGCCGGCGAGGACGGCGCCGCGGCCGTCCACCGCCTCCTTGACGGTGGCGAACAGCCTCAGCTTCTCCTCGTGTGAGAGCGTCGGCGCCTCGCCGGTGGTCGCTGCGACCACCAGGCCATCGCTGCCGGAGTCGAGCAGGGCACGGGCCAGGCGGCCGGCCTGCTCGTAGTCCACCTTGCCTTCGTCGTCGAAGGGGGTGACCATAGCGGTGAGAAGACGTCCGATCTCCATGGGGCAACTCCTATATCAGGCGGCGGGCGACCAGCTCCTCCGCGATCTGGATCGCGTTCAGGGCGGCGCCCTTGCGGAGGTTATCGCTGACGATCCACATGGCGATGCCGAGCGGATGGGAAGCGTCCTGGCGGATGCGGCCCACGAAGGTGTCATCCTTGCCGGCGGCAACCCAGGGCGTTGGGTATAGGTTCACGGAAGTCTCGTCCTGGACGGTCACGCCGGGGGCTTCGCGGAGGATCGTCTGCACCTCCTCCGGCGTGATGGGGCGGCTGAACTCCACGTGCACCGCTTCGCTGTGCCCGACGTACACCGGCACCCGAACGCAGGTGGCGGATATCGCCAGGTCCGGCTCGTGCATGATCTTCTTCGATTCGTTGATTATCTTCCACTCCTCTTTGGTGTAGCCGCTGCCCAGGAAGACATCAACGTGGGGCAGCAGGTTGAAGGCGATCTGATGGGGGAAGACGTGGGCAGTCGCACTGTTGCCGTCCAGCACGGCGCGGGTCTGAGTCGTGAGCTCCTGAAGAGCCCGCCCGCCGTGTCCGGATACCGACTGGTAGGTATCGACGATGATGCGCTTCACGGGGTTGAGCGTGTGGATGGGCCACAGCGTCTGTACCAGGGGAGTGGTGGGGCAGTTAGGGATGGAGATGATCCCCTTGTGGCCCTCCAGGTCGCCGGCGTTCACCTCCGGCACAACGAGAGGGACATCCGGCTCCATGCGCCAGGCGGCGCTATCGTCGATGACGATGGCGCCGGCCTTTACGGCGGCGGGGACCAGCTGCTTGGAGACCTCCGTCGACGCGGAGAAGAAGGCGAGGTCCACACCGTAGAAGGACTTGGAGTTGGCCTCCTCCACCTCCAGCTCCCACTCCCCCACGGTCAGGCGTCGCCCGGCCGAGCGGCTGGAGGCGAGGAGGCGCAGCTCCTTGATGGGGAGGCTCCTCTGAGTGGCGATCTTGAGGAACTCCTGCCCCACCAGGCCGGTGGCGCCGACCACGGCGACGTTGTAGCTCTTTGCCATCCGCTGCTCGCTCTCGGTGTATACGCCATAGCCGACGGATCCGGCTGCGGCGCGACCATCTTAGCCGATAGGCTACACAGTGACAACCGGGTACGGATGGGCGTCGCCGCACGCGGCCCGAGCGGAGAGGCGGGCTAGAACCAGCGCCAGAGCCAGGTGCGGATGAAGCCCTCCTTCACCCAGCGCCAGAGAAAGCTGGGCTGGCGCATCTTCACCTCCGGGTCGGGCTCCGCGTAGAAGTTGCCGGTCACGTACGCAGACTTGCCGAAGCCGGTCTCCAGGAAGCAGGAGCCTTTCCCGCCGAACTCCCAGCGGGTCCCGCTACCGCATATCTCGGCAGCGATGTTGCGCACCACCACCTCCGCCTCCCCGTGGGCGAACACCCCCGCCTTCGGCAGCATCAGGCCGTTGGCCAGCGGGATCCCCGTAACGTCGCCGATCGCGTACACGCCTTCGTGCGATGTGGCCAGCGTCTCCCGATCCACCTTTATCCAGCCGCCTTCCTCCGCCAGGCCCGCCTCCCGCACCACAGTCGGAACCTCGTGCAACGGCACCCCTATGAGAAGATCGTAGGCGGCGTCTGTGCCGTCCTGGAAGCTGAGCTTCTTCGCCTCAGGATCTACGGACTGAAGGCGGCTGTTGGGGCTGAACCGGACCTCACGTCCGGCCAGGATCTCCGTCACCTCCTGCCCTAACGCCCTGCCCGCCACCGGAAACGGCGCGGGCTCCGGCGTGAATAAGCGTACCTCGACCTCGGCGCGGAGTCGCTTCTGGCGGAAGTAGTGGTCAAGGAGGAGCGCCCCCTCGTAAGGCGCGGCGGGGCATTTGTAGGGCAGGCCCGGCACGACGATGGCGATGCGGCCGGACCTGAAGTTGGCGATCTCCTCGCGCAGGCCTTCCGCGCCCTCTAGCGTGTAGTAGGTGTAGGCGGTGCCCAGCCCGGGTATCTCCCCCGCTGTGTACTGGGTGCCCATAGCCACGATCAAGTAGTCGTAGGTCAGCTCCTGCCCGCTGAGGTGCACCGTCTTGCTGGAGAGATCGATGCCGCTGATCTCGGCGGCGATGAACTCGATGCCCTTGCGGCTGAGGCGGCGCAGGTCGCCGCTGATCTGTTCCGCAACCTTCTTCCCCAGCATGACGGCGGTATAGCCGGGCGCGAACGTGTGCCAGACGGTGCGGTCTACCAGGACCACGCGGTGTTCGCGGGGAAGGAGCCTGCGCAGGCGGTTGGCGGCCACCAGACCGCCGACACCGCCGCCGAGGATGGCTACAGTCTTGCCCACCGCGATCCGCTCCAGCATCGCATATCAGATTGGAATAATGACGCCTGGGGGCCCCGAATCAAAGCCAACGGCTACTCCAGGCCTATCAGCCGCTCCAGGCCAAAGACGGCATCCTGCCGCTCCATCACGTCCCGTATCGCCAGTATCACCCCCGGCATGAACGACTCGCGGCTGCTGGAGTCGTGCCGGATGGTAAGGGTCTCGCCGGGCCCGCCGAAGATCACCTCCTGGTGGGCCACCAGACCGGGGAGACGAACGCTGTGGACGGTGATACCGTCCACAGCCCCGCCGCGCGCGCCCTCGATCGTCTCACGCTGGACGGGCGCCCGCTGGAAGGGCCCCTCGCGGCCGGCCGCCATCTTGCGGGCCGTGGCGATCGCCGTCCCCGACGGCG
The DNA here is from genome assembly GCA_022563285.1 of Chloroflexota bacterium. Taxonomy (GTDB): domain Bacteria; phylum Chloroflexota; class Dehalococcoidia; order SM23-28-2; family RBG-16-64-32; genus JADFNQ01. Next base: position 4,569 of record JADFNQ010000111.1, read on the forward strand.
AGTCGACCTTCCCCTCGTCATGCATCTCGATGATCTCGGCGTGATCGAAGAAGCGGGCGGCGATCTTCGCCAGGTGGGCCATGACGACGGCTCCCAGGGCGAAGTTGGAGGCGACGACAGCGCCCAGCTTGCGCTCGCGGCACTCACGCTCCAGCTCTTTCAGGAACGCTTCCGACAGTCCAGAGGTGCCGATGACCAGCCTCGCCCCTGCTTCCAGCGCTTCATGGGCCACAGCAGGGGTACGCTCCGCGTTGGTGAAGTCCACGACGACGTCAGGGCGGGTCCGGTTGAACAGCCCCGCCGGGTCCGTCCCGAAGGGGACGAGCCCGGAGCCGTCAGGGAGCGATAGATATTCCTCAGCGGCGAGGCGGGAGAGGACGGCCGCCGGTTCCAGGTCGGGCTCGGCGCACACGGCCTCTAGGACCTGGCGGCCCATCTTGCCCGTGCCGCTGACAACAACCTTTATGGCCATGGAGAGACTCCGTGGCTATTTACCAGCGCCTCCCGGGCGGGCTAGGAGGAGGGGGCAGAGGATCGCCGGGGCTGCGCCGGAAAGCGGGGCCGCCACCGGGCCGTTGCGGCGGCCCCTGGGGCCGCCCACCGCCGCCGCCGCC
>JADFNQ010000112.1 GCA_022563285.1 Chloroflexota bacterium
CCAGTGTCCAGCAGGGCGTAATGCGCTCGTGGAGAGTGATGCCCGGAAGGTACTTCGAGTTGACGCGGTGGTCGCGGATCTCCTCCAGGACGTCCTGCTCGATGTTCCAGAGGCGGACGCGGCGACCGTTGCCCGCGATAATCTGGGCGAGGGCGGTGCCCATGTTGCCGGCGCCCAGGATGGCGACGCTGTCCATCGGCTCTACTCGAAGCGGTAGGTGCCGAAGTCCCTGGCCGCGATAACGTTTTCCAGGCCCGTGATATCGGGCTCCCCGTTCAGGTGGGTGAGGATTATCGTCGTCTCCGCCGCCACCCGCTTGCGTATCACCCGCAGGTCGTCCACGCCCATGTGCTCGGGGCCCTCGCCTTCGCTGTAGGTGCAGTCCAGCACCAGGACATCGGCGCCGTCCGCGAGCTCAAAGATCTCGTCGCAGAACATCGTGTCGCCCGTGTAGGCTACCGTCTTGTCGCCTAGGGGCACACGGTACCCGAAGCACTCCAGGCTATCGGGGACGTGATTCATGGGGAACGCCCGGAAGGCGATCTCGTTCACGTACTGGTCGGCGCCGGGCTGGGCCTCTACGTAGCGCCGGCGGTACCCCGCTTCACGCGTCACGTTGGGGTAGCACTGGCGGGCGAACTCCTCGATCTTCGCTTCCACGCCGGGCGGGCCGACGATGAACAGGTCGTCCCGGCGCTCGGTCAGGTAGACGTACTCCAGGAAGAGGAATGGTATGCCCATGAAGTGGTCGCCGTGGAAGTGCGAGAGGAAGATGACTTCGATGTTCGTGAGCGGCGTCTCCAGCCGCTTCAAATGGGGGAGCAGGGTGGGCGGTGCGTCGAACAAGTAGCGTCCGTTGGCCAGAAAAGAACTCCAGTAGCGCCCGCCGGCTGCGAAAGCGTTGCCTGTCCCCAGAAAGGCTAGCTCCATCATACTAGACGACTCTTTCTCCCCTCCTGGCTACAGCAGGGCTGAGCCCCGACAAGTCAGGACTCAGCCCCTCCTTTTGGTTTTTGTTCCTACCGCTATTTTACTTCTTGATGATGTGGATGGTGCAAGCGGAGCCCAGGCCGATGACGTGGGCCAGGCCTACCTTGGAGTTCTCTACCTGACGCCCCCCCGCCTGACCGCGCAGATGCCAGACGATCTCCAAGATGTTGGCGACGCCGGTAGCGCCCAGCGGGTGTCCCTTGGAGAGCAGGCCTCCGCTGGCGTTGACGGGAATGCGACCGCCGATCTGGGGATCGCCGCGGTCGATGAAATCGCCGGCCTCGCCGTCGCCGCACAGGCCCAGGTTCTCGTAGTGGATCAGCTCGGCGGTGGCGAAGCAGTCATGCAGCTCCACCTGGCTCAGCTCCTCCGGGCCGATGCCGGCTTGGTCGTAGGCCAGCTTGGCGGCGTTACGGGTCAGCGTGTTCACGTCGAACATGGTGGGGTTGCGCTCCTGCCAGGGGTCGGAGGTGAGGGCGGAAGCGGCCACCCAGATCGGCTTTGTCGTGTGCTGCTTCGCCTTCTCCGCGGACATGAGCACGGCGGCGGCGGCGCCATCGCCTGTGGGGCAGCACATGTAGAGGGTGTTGGGCCAGGCGATCATCCTGGCGTTCATCACGTCCTCCAGTGGCGTCTCCTGCTGGTACTGGGCATACGGGTTATGAACGCCGTGCTTATGGTTCTTCACCGATATCTTGGCGAAGTGCTCCATCTTGGTGCCGTACTTGCGCATGTGCTCCACGCCGGCCTGCCCGAACACTCCGGGCATCAGGCCGGTACCCATCACTCCCTCCGTGCTGTAGTCGCGGTTGCCGCCACCAGCGCCCAGCAGGCCCATCTTCCCCATCTGCTCGCTGCCGATGGCCAGGGCGACGTCGTACATGCCGGAGGCGACGGCCATGTAAGCCTCGCGGAAGGCGGTGGAGCCGGTGGCGCAGGCGTTGGCCACGTTCACCACGGGGACGCCGGTGGCCCCGATCTCCTTCATGATCCGCTGGCCGATCATGGCGTTGGACTGATACAGGTTGCCGCTGGCCACCATCTCCACTTCGTTGATGGAGATGCCGGCGTCCTTCAGCGCCCCGATGGCGGCGTCCGCCGCGAGGCTGACGACGTCCTTGTCCGGGTAGCGCCCGAACTTGATCATACCGGCGCCGACTATCGCTACGTCTCTCACGGTGTCCTCCTTACCAGGGTGCGGCCGTCATGCGGCTAGTTGAGCACTCTGAACTTGGCTGCGATGACGTCGTTCCCTTCGCGGTCGGTGCGCACCTTCTCGGTGTACATCCTGACCTTCTTGCCAAACCACTCCGGGCTGGGGTTTTCCGGGTCAAGGCCGTAGACGTTGCCCCGCACGGACACCCCCTCCGGCAGGTCGATGATGGCGGCGACGTAGGGAGCCTCTAACCCCGGCACCGTCTGGTGGACGACGGAGAAGACGTAGATCTCGCCCTCGTCGCTGAGGTGGACCTCCTCCAGGGGGTCGGTGTCGCCGCACTTGCCGCAGGCTATGCGTTCGCCGAGGAAGACGGCGCCGCAGGCCTTGCACTTGCTGCCCCACAGGTAGGGCTCCTCCTTGGGGTCTTCCGGTATGCGCAGGAAGGGGACGATGGGGTTGCGCTTCTTCTCTTCTGAGGCGGTTTCTTGAGTCAAGGGGGACCTCCTGGGGCTATCTGAGACGCCTAGTTTGTATCACGAGGCTGCACGGGCAGTCAAGTTAAGGAGCCCGCGGCCCTTACTCCACTACGTGCTGGTCCTCCCGGTCCAGCGGCGGAATGGAGAGGCTGAGCAGCAGCGCCGGACCATCCACCGCCCGTACGCCGTGCCGCACTCCCTTCTCGATGCGCACCGTCTCGTACGGACGCAGCCGCATGGTACGGTCGCCCACCTGCGCCTCCACCTCCTCCTCGAGCACGGTGTATATCTGGGCGCACTTCTCGTGATGGTGAAGCGCCACCCGCTCTGACTCCTTCATGCCGATGATGCGGATGCTGCACTCCGGCATCTCCACGTGGGACAGGATCTCGTATTCGCCCATGTGCTTCACGGCGCTCTCCTCACCCGGGCGGACGCCCGCCCCCGGACGGGGACCCGTCTGGGCCCGTCGGGGCGAAAGTAGCTGGCGCGCGCTTTCTGGTACTCCTGGGGCCGGTTCAGGTTCAGCAGCACCGTCGGGGTCTCGAAGGCCAGCTCCTCGACGTCTGCTTCGTGCCTGGCGATGACCTCCCGCAGCCCCTGCGTCTCCTCGTTCACCTCCCGCAGCTCCGGCAGCAGAGAACCGTCCAGCACCGGCGGGTGACCGCGCTTCTGTTCGTACGTGGGGACGGTGATGAGGTTGCCGGAGCGCCGGTGCATGTCCACCAGCCGGGCGATCACGTCGTGGGGGCGGGGCTGGTCGACGTTAAGGATAAGGATGGCCGTCGTGTCGTCCGGTAGGGCGGCGGCGCCCAGGCGAAGAGACGAGGCGCGCCCCTCAGCGTACAGCTCGTTGATCACGGTCTGGGCGCCGCCGCTGCGGACGTAGGGCAGCACTTCATCGGCGCGGTGCCCCAGCACCACCACCACCCGGTCGACCGGTGGGCCCTTGAGCTGAGCGAGCTGGTACTCGATGAGGGTGTAGCCGCCCCATTCCAGCAGCGGCTTGGGGACGCCCATGCGGGAGCTTTCCCCGCCGGCGAGGAGGATGGCGGCGACGGTCAAGAGGTCTCCTCCCCCGCAGCCTGGAGGCTGCGGCATCCGCTTCAAGCTGCGGCCTCCAGGCCGCAATGCAGAATATATTCTATTCGCTTACCTGGAACAGCTCGCTCAGCTTCATCGCCAGGCCTGAGTTGCCGCCCAGGTGCACCTTGCGGGTAGTGATGGCCCAGACGGGGTTCAAGTCGTTGTTGGAGAGGTCTATCCACAACTGCGGCTTGGTGCGAACTTCGATATCGAAGCTCTCCGGTGTGCCATCCTCGGTTTCGGCTCTACCTTCGCCTATGTGAATAGCCCACTGGCCGCCGCCCGCGCCCTCCATGTTGAAATGGTAGGTGGCGTTCATGTCCGCGCCGCGGCTGGGCCAGAAGATAAGCGGCATGAAGTGGAAGATGCGGTCGAGCTGGAAGTGCACCTCTTCCGGGGTGCCGACATCTATCCAATGGGGCAGCTGCTTTTTGGCGGCGCGGCGGATGTCCTGATAGTGTCCCGGCAGGTGCAGGTAGCTGGAGAAGAAGAGGTCCCGCACCGTGCCCGGGCGGTCCCACTCGGGGCTGGAGGCGGGCTTGTCCAGGTCCGCCTCGCTTAGTCCGTCCAACGTCTCTAGGCTCCTCTGGAAGGCGGCCTTGAAGCGGGCCATGAGCTCGGTTACCGGCAGGTCGCGCACCGTCGCCAACAGCCCCTCGTTGTACTCGTTGATCGCCTCGCGTCCATCGAAGCCGGGTAGCTGCCCGGGCTCGCCGGACATCGCCTGCTCCAGCAGGCGATTGCCTTGTTCCTCCTGGGTGATCACAAGGTGCGCTAGGTAGTCCTTGGCCGTCCAGCGGTCCGAAGCCTTCTTACCCCACTCCTTATCGTCCAGCCGCTCGTAGGAGTCCAGGCTACGCTGTAACGCCTGCGCGTAGTACTGTTTGATCTGCTCTTTGCTGGGCTTCATCCAATCCTCCCTATGTAAACTCCGTCCTATATACTGTGCAGGGCTTTCAGGATGCGTTCCGGCGTTGCCGGTATCTCTCGCAGGCGGGCCCCCACGGCCTCGGCGATGGCGTTGGTGACGGCCGCCGCGCCCGGCACGATAGACGGCTCGCCCACGATTCGCGCCCCGTACGGCCCGTCCTCCGAGGGCACCTCCACGATGATCGCCTCGATGGGCGGCAGGTCGCGGGTGGTAGGCAGGCGGTAGTCCAGCAGGTTGCCGTTGAGCAGGTGCCCGTGGTCATCGTAGAGCATCTCCTCGGAGAGGGCGATGCCCAGCCCCTGGCTGGCCCCTCCCTGCATCTGCCCGGCAACCGATAGCGGGTTGATGGCGAACCCGGCGTCCTGGGCGATGGCGCAACGCAGGAGGGTCACCTCGCCGGTATCAGGGTCCACCTCCAGCTCGACGGCCTGGACTGTGAACCCCGGCGCCTCGCGGCGGGCGCTTATCGCGCCCCGTCCGACGATGGCGGCGTAGGGCGCCGCAAAGTTGGTGGTGATCCGCCC
>JADFNQ010000113.1 GCA_022563285.1 Chloroflexota bacterium
TGTTCGCCCGCAAGGAGGAGCTGCCGCGGGACAAGGACATCGTCTTCGTCTGCGGCGTCGGGCAGCGCAGCGCCCTCGCCTGCGAGATGGCGGCGGCCGCCGGCCTCACCCGCCTGTTCAACCTGGAGGGCGGCACCGAGGCCTGGATCAAGGCTGGCAACCCGGTCGAAAAGTAGTGCGCCGGCCCGGGGCGCAAACTGCAGTCAGGACGGCGACCGCGTGAGCAAGCCATTCGCCATCGTCACGGACACAGGCCACAACATCCCGCCGGACATCGTTCGGGACCTGCAACTCCAGGAGGTTCCCTTCACCATCAACTTCGGCGTCCAGGGGAGCGTGGACGATGGTGTCCTGGAGCTGGGGGAGTTCGCTGCCCTCCTGGATCGCTATGATAAGGGCGCCGGCTACCCCACTACCTCTGCCCCTTCGCCGGGCCGTTTCGCCGACGCCTTCCGCCGCGCCTTCGCGCCGGGGTTGTCGTCCTGTTTGGCCGGGTGCGGGGCCGCATGGATAAAGCGATCGAGTCCATCGTCGAGGACGTGCGCAAGACGCGCAACCTGGGACGCATCTCCGTCGTGGAGGGGATAGCGCCGGACCTCAAGGAGGCGCTCATCCAGCGGCTGACGCGGGTGGTGAACGTGACGCGAGAGCAGATCGTGGAGTCCAAGATCGGCCCCTCGTTCCTCATCCACACGGGCAAGCGGGCGGTGGGCGTGGTCTGGGAGGAGAAGGGCTGACCGTGACCCGGCTGCTGCTGTTCGATGTCGATAACACGCTGCTGTGGAGCGGCGGCGCGGGCGGTAAGGCGATGGGCCTGGCCTTCCACGACCTGTTCGGCATTGACGACGGCTTCAAGCGGGTGGAGTTCAGCGGCCGTACCGACCGGTATATCCTGGCCGAGGCGCTGCGCCAGCACAGGATCGACGGCGACTACGAGGAGCATCAGGCGCGCTTCCGGGAGCGCTACTACGCTCACCTGCCGAAGATGCTACATGAGCGGCAGGGGAGGCTCATGCCCGGCTTCCCGGCCTTGCTGGACGTCCTGAGCAGGCAGCCGGGGGTCCGGATAGGGCTGGCCACCGGCAACTTCAGCCAGGGTGCGCAGCTAAAGCTGGCGCACTACGGCATCGACGGCTATTTCAGCGGCGGCGGCTTCGGCGAGGAGAGCGAGGACCGGGCGGTGATCGTCCGGCGGGCGGTTGAGCGGCTGGGGAAGGGGCTGCCCCGGGCGGAGGCGGTGGTCATCGGCGATACGCCCCACGATATCTCCTCGGCCAAGGCCAACGGCGCCATCGCCGTCGGCGTGGCCACCGGCACCAACTCCGTGGAGGAGCTCAGGGAGAGCGGGGCGGATGTCGTGTTCGAGGACTTCTCGGACTGGCAGCCGGCGGCCGCTACTTTGATCGGCGCCCAGACGGGCGCCCGTCCGGGCGGGGCCTGATCTCCTCCGCGTAGAACCGCTCGATCGCCTCGTTCACCTCCGGGATGGAGGACATTCCGTTCTCTACCAGGCGCGTTAGGAACGCTTCCCGCTTGTCCATCTCGCTCAGCAGCGTCTCGGTGGAGATGCCGCACCAGCCCGCCAGCGCCTCCCGGTCCTCCTCAGCCTCCAGGATCGTGAAGCTGTCCTTGTCTGCGTCCCAGCGGACGATGCTGCGGTAGGCGAGGCCGTCTCCTCCGTCCGGCTGCAGGAACGCCACCTCGCTGACGCGACGGCGGGCTGATTCGGTTCCGGCGGGGCCGTAGCCCAGGTGCAACGGTGCTATGAACGTGAGCTTGGCGATCTGGTCCGGCGGCACGCCGATCTCGTCTCGCAGGATCGCCAGCACCTCGTCCACCGTATCGGCATGCACCGTTGTCGCCAGCGAGTAGCCCTCCGCCATCAGCTCGAAGGCGCGGCGGGCGTAGCCGTCCCAGGTGTACACCGGCAGGTGATCGCTCATCTCGTTCACCAGCATGTAGGTGGGGTGAGCAGCCGTCTGCGGCGGTAGGCTGAACGTCTCCCCCATGCCGCGAGTGAAGTAGGCCACCGTCTCCGGGGGTGTGAGGGAGAGGAGGGCGGTGAGCGTCGCCGTCTTTCCCGCCGAAGGCGGGTCGGCGGCGACGATAAGCGATGCGCCCCGCTCCATCGCCAGCCAGAACATCGCCGCTAGGCGGGGCGGCATATTCCCCGCCTGCAGTATCTCCACCAGGGACATGGGCACCGGCGGCTGCCAGTGCCAGCCCCACCAGCTTACCGGCTGATTGGCGGCCCGCATGACGGTTACGATGATAGCGCATCGGCGGGCGGCGGGGCACGTGCTAGAATGGGCGCACCGTGTCGCAGATGATGCTGGCCGCCTTCAGCGGCGGCAAGGAGAAGATCGAGGTCAAGGATGCGCCCGTGCCCGCGCCCGGCGCGGGCGAGGTGCTCCTGCGGGTGCGCGCCTGCGGCATCTGCGGCTCCGACCTCCACTTCTACCGGGGCGAGCTCCCCGCCCTGCCGACGGTCTCACCGGGGCACGAGTTCGCCGGCGAGGTGGCGGAGGTGGGGGAGGGGGTGCAGGGGTTCGCCCCCGGCCAGCGTGTGCTGGTGGAGCCCATCCGATCCTGTCGCGAATGCGCCTACTGCCGTACAGGAAGCTACCAGCTCTGCCCCAAGCGGGTGCTGCTGGGCACATTCGTCTCCGGCGGCCTCGCCGAGTACGTGGCCGTCCCGGCCTACACGCTGTACGCACTGCCAGACGGACTGGACTTTGAGCTGGCGGCGCTGGTGGAGCCGCTGGCGGTGGCCGTGCACGGCCTGCACCTCGTGGACCTCTCCTTCGGAGAGCGGGTGGTTATATTGGGCAGCGGCAGCATCGGCGTCATGGTAGCCCTGGCCGCCCGCGCGCTGGGCGCTTCCGAGGTGATTGCAACCTACCGATACGACCACCAGGCGGAGGCCGCACTGGCGGCCGGGGTTACGCGCGCCGTCCCGGCGGACGAGGCCTCGGGGTTGGCTGCCGAGAAGCCGGATGTGGTGGTTGAGGCGGTAGGCGGCCACGCCGATACGCTTAGCCAGGCGATAGGAATGGTGCGCCCCGGCGGGCGTGTCTCCGTGCTGGGCCTGTTCACCGCTCCGGTTCAGGTCCACGCGCTCCCACTCATGTTGAACGAGGTGCGGGTGACGGGCGGGATCACCTACTGCCGCCCCGGCCAGCATTCCGACTTCGATGTCGCCCTGCGCATCATCGGGGCGGACCCGGAGCGGGCACGCGGCATCATCAGCCATCGCTTCCCGCTCAAAGATGCAGACGAGGCGTTCCGTGCCGCCGCCGACAAGTCCACGGCATCGGTCAAGGTGCAGGTGCACCCTTAGCCCCACCCCGCCACCCCAACCCATCAAACCAACAAACCACTGAACCAAGCGATTCGTCTGTCTGCTGATTCGTAGCTGTGTTGGTTTGCTGGCTTGTTAGGTGCAGGGGTGGGGTGGGATCGGGGGAGCCCCTAATTCATGACGCCCAGCGTGCGCCAGCGCTGGGCCCGCGCCGCGTCCACCTTCGGCGTCATCTCGCGGATGGCGTCGGACAGCGTCTCCATCTCCATCTCCAGCCGCCGCCGGACTGAGAGCTCCTCCAGCAACTGCTGCTTGGTCCAGATGCTCACCGCCAGGCGCGAGGCCACGAAGTCGGCCAGCTCGCCGGCGACTTCGGGCATGGCGATCTGGCGTGTCCACTGGTTTGAGATCGCCAGGTACAGACGGTAGTACTCGCCGAAGAGGGCGGCCACGGTGTCCCCCAGGTCTTTCACCTCAGCGCCCTCGGCGTCGGTGGACTGCAGCAGCTCCACCTCTCCCACCAGGTAGGGCGTTTCGCTCACGTTGTGCGACAGGCGAAAGCGCTGCTCGCCGAGGCACACCAGGTTCATGCGCCCCTCCTCCAGGTGCTGAACGCGGACGATGCGGGCGGTGGTCCCCATCTCGAACGGTTCGGCAACCTTGCCCACCTCGTTGCCGGAGCGGATGAGCAGCACTCCGATCGGTGATTTGCTCTCCAGGCAGCGCCCGATCATCAGCTTGTAGCGCTCCTCGAAGATGTGGAGAGGCAGGGTTGTCCCGGGGAAAAGGACGGAGTTCAGGGGGAACAGCGACAGTTCCATGGTGGACGCCTAAGCGGAGGGTTTGAGCTCACCCAGGACCCAGCGAGCCCGCTTCTCGTCCCGTGCCAGCACATACACCTCGAGACTGCTGGGGAGGCCCGGCGCCACACCGAACGAGGTCAAGGGGTCGAGGCTCTTGATGTAGAGCGTGATGCCTTCCTGTTCCAGGGCGTCCTTCAAGACGTTGGCCTCGAGCTCATCTCGGGCCACAGCGACCTTCACCAGGCGGTCGGACTTGTTGGCGACCATGACAGTAAACGGGCGTAGAAACAGTTTAGCACACGGGGAGCGCCTGCTAGGCGCGGGCGGCGGTGACCTCGACGGGGGCCGAGGCCTGACCCGCCTGGAACAAGGCGGTGACCGCGCCGCCGTCGTAGTACAGGGGAACGTATAGCACGCGCGGCTGCAGGCCGTCCGTGATGTGAGCGCGGAGGGTGAGGCTGCCGCCGTTCCCCTTCAGCGTGACCTCGTTCCCCTCGGCGATGCCGAGCTCGTGGGCGTCCGCGGGGTGCAGCTCCACGAACTCCTCGCGGTGCAGCTTGTCCGCCTCCGGGGAGTGGAGGGCTGCGCCCTCGTAGCTGGTGTAGAGGCTGCGGCCGGTGGTCAGCGTGAAGCCGTCGCCGCCCGGCACTGCGGTGGTGGCTACCGGTTGGAGCTCTGCCTTATTCGGGCCCAGACCGTCGAGCGGCTGCTGGGCGCCGGACTCCATCTCGCGGTAGGTGGCCTGGCTGTACAGCGGCACGAGTTGCGCTAACTCGTCCATGATCTCGGACGGGCTCCCGTAGTTGAGGCGCAGCTCGCCAACCTTAAGGCGCTGGGCCAGCCGCGTGCCCAGCTCGCCCAGGATGCGCCAGGCGGGCTGGGCCTCTCCCTGCGGCGGCGTGGCCGCCTGCATGAGCAGGACGCGGCGGTCAGCGCTGGTGATCGTGCCCTCCTTGCCGAAGGCGCCCACGTCCGGCAGGACGACGTGCGCCGCCTGCGCCGTGTCCGTCGGCAGGCTATCGATGA
>JADFNQ010000114.1 GCA_022563285.1 Chloroflexota bacterium
CTCCGCCAGCCCCTCGATTAGCCCCACAGCGGCCAGGGGGGCGCCCAGGACAGACGTCAGGAACAGCGGCACCAGGGGGTAGACCATCTCCGAGGAGACATCGGTGAGGAACGAGACGACGCCCAGAATGAACACCGGACGCTTGACGCCGGGAACGGGGGAGTCGGCTTCCTGAGTATCCTGGTTAGCCTCTCTCACCACGTTCCCATTGTGCTCCGGTAAACCAATAGGTGCCAGATACGTTTCAATATGTTAGAATGTGCATGCCATCACGAAACGCCCCCAAATTATCCCCATGCCCAAGACCAAGGTAAACGAATACACCGCTGCCGACATCCAGGTGCTGGAGGGGCTGGAGGCCGTACGCCGCCGCCCCAGTATGTACATCGGCTCCACCGATTCCCGTGGCCTCCATCACCTCGTCTACGAGATCGTCGATAACAGCATCGACGAGGCGATGGCCGGCTTCTGCAACGAGGTTGACATCCGCATCAAAACGGACGGCTCCGTAGTCGTCTCCGACAACGGGCGCGGCATCCCCACCGATAAGCACTCTCGCACCGGCAAGTCCGCCCTGGAGACGGTGATGACCTACCTCCACGCCGGCGGCAAGTTCGATCACCAGGCGTACAAGGTGTCCGGCGGCCTGCACGGTGTCGGCGCCGCCGTAGTCAACGCCCTCTCCTCCAACATGTGGGTGGAGGTGCGCCGCAACGGCAAGATCTATCGCCAGGAGTACTCCCGCGGCAAGGCCAAGGGCGCCCTTAAGACAGTGGGCAACGGGGCCAAGACCAGCGGCACCACCACCGGCTTCGTGCCCGACCCGGAAATCTTCCCGGAGATAGACTTCGACTTCCACACGCTGGCCCAGCGCTTCCGCGAAATGGCGTTCCTCACCAAGGGCGTCTGGGTCCACTTCACCGACGAGCGCAGCGGGCTCGAGGTCAGCTACTACTTCGAGGGCGGCATCAAATCGTTCGTCAAGCGGCTGAACAGGGACCGCAACGCCCTCCACGACCCCTTCTACATGGAGCGAATCGCAGACGGCACCATCATCGAGGTGGCGCTCCAGTACAACGATAGCTTCACGGAGTCCGTCTTCGCCTTCGCCAACTGCATCAACACCATCGACGGCGGCACCCACCTCACCGGCTTCCGCTCCGCCCTCACCCGCGTCCTGAACGACTACGCCCGCAAGCAGAAGATCCTCAAGGATAGCGACTCCAACCTCTCCGGTGAGGACGTCCGCGAGGGGCTGGTGGCCGTGATCAGCGTCAAGGTCCCGGAGCCCCAGTTCGAAGGCCAGACCAAGACCCGCCTGGGTAACGCCGAGCTCAAGGGCCTCGTCGAGTCCGCCCTGGGGGAAGGGCTCTCCCGCTATCTGGAGGAGCACCCCTCCGACGCCCGTCGCATCATCGAGAAGTGCCTCACCTCGGCCCGCGCCCGCGACGCCGCCCGCAAGGCCCGCGACCTCGTGATCAAGCGCGGCGTGCTGGACGACTCGATCCTCCCCGGTAAGCTCGCCGACTGCTCGGAACGAGACCCCGAGCTCCGCGAGCTGTTCATCGTTGAGGGTGACTCCGCCGGCGGCTCTGCCAAGCAGGGCCGCGACCGCCGCTTCCAGGCTATCCTTCCCCTCTTCGGCAAGATCCTCAACGTGGAGAAGGCCCGCCCCGACAAGATCCTCACCCACGAGGCCATCAAAGCCGTAATTACAGTCCTGGGCGCCGGCTTCGGTGAGGAGTTCGACCCGGCCAAGCTCCGTTACAATCGGGTCATCATCATGACCGATGCTGACGTCGACGGCGCCCACATCCGTACGCTGCACCTCACCTTCTTCTTCCGCTACATGCGGGAGCTAATTGAGCTGGGCCACCTGTACATCGCCCAGCCTCCCCTGTACCTCATCCAGCACGGCAAGGACTCTCGCTGGATATACACCGATAAGGAGAAGGACAGCTACCTCAGCCGGCTGAAGGACGGCAAGTTCAGAGTCCAGCGCTACAAGGGGCTGGGCGAGATGAACGCGGAGCAGCTCTGGGATACCACCATGGACCCCGCCCGTCGCACACTTCTCCAGGTGACTGCAGACGACGCCATAGCGGCGGACAGCGTCTTCACTCAGCTCATGGGCGAGGAAGTGGCCCCCCGAAAGAAGTTCATCCAGAGCCACTACGACAAAGCTACACTGGACGTCTAGAGCAGGACCGAAGCCCCCGGACACTCCGTGACTCACCCGCCAGCACTCGAGAGCATCCTCCCCCAGCGGCCGCTGCTGCGCGGCTGGTTCCACCTCTACGCAGCCATCGCCGCTATCGCCGGCGCGGTCCTCCTGGTGCTTCTCGCGAACTCCCCACGAGCGTACGTGGGCGCCGCGATCTTCGGCGCCAGCCTGATCCTCCTGTACACCACCAGCGCAGCCTACCACCGTATCACCTGGTCGCCGCGCCTGCGCGGCATCGTCCGGCGGCTGGACCACTCGATGATCTTCGCCCTCATCGCCGGCACCTACACACCCATCTCCCTCCTGGTGCTGAACACCGCCTGGTGGATCAGCGTGCTCTCCGTAGTCTGGGGGATCACCGCCGTCGGTATCCTCCTGAAGGTCGTCCTGCCCGGCGCGCCCAAGTGGCTGTCGGTAACGCTCTACGCCATCGTTGGCTGGCTGGCCCTGGTGACGCTGCCCCAACTGCTGGCCTGGTTGACCATCGGCTCCCTGGCGCTGCTCCTGCTGGGCGGGGTACTCTATACGCTTGGGGGAGTGGTATACGCCGCCGGGAAGCCCAACCCCTACCCCCGCTGGTTCGGCTACCATGAGGTGTTCCACGTGCTCGTCATCGCCGGGAGCGTCCTGCACTACACGCTCGTGGCGATCTACCTGCTCTAGCGCCCCCCGGCCCACGTCCGCCCAGCCCCGCCTGCGTCCCACCCTGGAGATCGAGGTCCGATGACCCAGCCCTCCGATGCCGATCGCGTTTCCTCGTTCATCCTCGATCTGTACGGCGGCGATCCCTACGCCCACGTCCGTGACGCCTCCAACGAGCACCGTGAGACTCACGGCCCAGACTGCGGTGTCTACCCCTCCGACCCCATCAAGATGCGCCTCATCTCCACCCTGATCCGGGCCTCCGGGGCCAAGCGCATCCTGGAGATCGGCTGCGGGCTCGGCTACAGCGCCCTCTGGCTAGCGGAGGCCTCGGGCCCTGACGGGCACGTCGATACCGTAGACCGCTTCCCCGAGCACGTCGCCCTGTCCCGTCAATACGCGGCGGAGGCCGGCTACTCAGACCGACTTCAGGTGATCGAGGGGGATGGCGCCGATGTCCTGACCACCCTCTCCGGCCCCTACGACCTCGTCCACGACGACGCCTGGTTCGCCAAGGAGCCGCCTTACCTGGACCGGATGATCGAGCTCGTGCGTCCGGGCGGCCTCATCGCCCTCTCCAACTGGTTCCTCCTAGAGGACGCCGTGACCGGCAAGCCGCAGATGGACTGGTCGGCCTCCGCCGGGCCGGACTGGGCCGATCACGTCCAGGCCTACGCCCGCAAGCTCGCTGCCCACCCGCAGCTCAGCCTATCCTTCGTTCTCCGGCCCTGGCTGGCACTGGCCGTGAAGACGCCATGAGCGAGCCCGCCGCCACGGCGCTCATCGTGGAGACCACAGCCGAAGAAGACTGCCCCCTGGAGTTCTTCGGCGATAGCGCTGACATCGTCTACTTCATCTCCTTCGCCCACTCGGAACGCTACGGCTCCAGCCATCCCCTGTCTAAGGCCGCTCGCATCCTCAAGCGGCTCCGCATCAACCTCGTGCCCCTACTTACCTTCGCTGACGCCCGCACCGAGAGCGCGGCCGAGGAGCAGGCGCTGGAGACGATGTGGCAGGACCCAGCGCCCCTGGCGGAGTGCGCCCGCCGTGTGGCTCAGGAGATCGAGGCGTCTGAGCAGCTCCGCGAGCTCTCCGCGGACTTCCCGGAGCTGCCTGACCGCCTGCGGGAGCTGGCGTCGATGGCGGACTGGGCCGCCGAACGCGGCGCCAAAATCCGGCTCACCTACGTTCTGTAGAGCCCCTGCTTCCGGATGTACTCCTCCACCGCAGCCGGCACCAGGTTGCCTATCGGCTGGCCGCCGCGCACCCGCTCCCGTATCTCCGTGGCGCTCACCGCCAGCACGGACATCCTCAGCCAGATGACACGCTCCCCTAGCCCCGGCAACCGCCGCTCCGCCTCCTCCAGCGCCTCCGGTGAGCTGTCCGCCCGCCGCGCCACCGCCAGCCGCGCCAGCTCCAGGATACGCTGCGGGCGCTCCCAGTTCGGAAGGTCCATCAGGGCGTCCTCCCCCACTAGGAAGAACAGCTCGTCCTCAGGACGATCATCCCTTAGCGCCTCCAGCGTGTCGGCCGTGTAGGAGGGCCCCGCCCGCTCCAGCTCCAACGTCGATACTGGGAACGCGGCCTCGCCCTCCAGCGCCCTTCGCAGCATCGCCAGCCGGTGCTCGTTGGAGGCGATCATCCGCCCGGCCTTCCGCCAGGGCTGGCCCGCGGGCAGGAACAGCACCTCATCCAGGCCCAGCTCGTCGCGGGCCGCGTTAGCCAGCGCCAGGTGACCCCTGTGCACGGGGTCGAACGTCCCACCCAGGATACCCAGCCTCAACCGGGCCACTCCAGCTCAAGGTCGCCCAGACGCACACGGTCCCCGGGCCGCGCCCCCGCCCGGCGCAGCGCCCCGCTTACACCCCAGCGGCCCAGCCGCCACCACAGCTCCTGCCTCCCCTCCTCCATCCCCATAGGCATCATCTCCGCGAACGTCACCACCCGCTCCCCCTCCACCCGGAAGCCTTCGCCCTCACGCCGCACGTTGAAGCGGCGACCCAGAGGCTGCGGCCTGATAATCGGTATCTCATCCGGCGGTCTCTCCTCTTCCTGAACCGCCAACCTCTCCACCAACTGCCGCACAAGCTCGTCAGTGCCCCGGCGCTCGGCTGCAGACAGGAATAAGGGCGTCACCCCTCTCTCATCGAACACCAGCTTGAGTTCCGATATCCGCTCCTCCACCTCTGGCAGGTCAATCTTATTCACCACCACCAGCTGCGGCCTCTTAGCCAGCGTCTCACTATA
>JADFNQ010000115.1 GCA_022563285.1 Chloroflexota bacterium
GCCAGCCTGGTGGGCGGGGACGACGGCCCGGAGGTGGGCTACGAGAGGATCGCCGGCACCATCACCACCAACTACCTGCTGGACCCGGTCGGCGACGCCGACGACCCGGCGATCGTGGAGCACACCCGGATCATGGAGGCCTACAACGGCCCGCCGGTGGGTACCCTCAGCGTCTACGGGCAGTCCCTGGCCGAGACGGCGGTGGAGGGCCTGAACATCGCCTGCGACAACAACGACATGACCCGCGAGGGGGTCCGCAGCGCCGCCGAGTCCCTACAGGGCTTCAGCACCTCGCTCACCCTGCCGGGAATCGAGATCAACACCAGCCCCACCGACCACTTCGCTCTCCAGTCCCTGGTGCCCCAGCGGATCGAGTCCGATGGTACCCTCACATCCTTGAGCGACCCGATCTCAGTAGAGTGATCTAGCAGAGACCGCTGGCAGCGATAGCAGGAGGGCGCGGCCCGTACGGGCCGCGCCCTCCTTTTGGCTTTCGGCTCTGCGCCTCGCCTAGCGTCTGCCGGAGCGCAATCGGGAGAGCATCGCCATCCCCTTTCGGGTGTCGCTGGCGACCCGCGCCGGGTCGGCGTTGTTCACCCGCTGCTTGAACAGCCAGTAGGTAAACTCGTGCCGGTGATCCAGGGCGAGGTTATCGTCTGAGGGCGCCCGCACCTGCCGGAACCGGTTGAACAGCTCCTGACGGGTGGCGCCGTAGATGCGGTTGTAGACCTCGTCGTCTATGTGCCCGTTCTCCCACACCTGGCACAGCTGCTCCTTCTGCACCTCCTGAGCCACGCCCAACTGGAGCGCCTCCTCCACGCGGACGCCGTACAGGAAGTTGAGGTGGGCGCGGTGCTTGGCGGGGCCGAGAAGCCGCCGGAACTCCTCCTCGGATACCTCCACCGGAAAGCGTCCGTGCCTCAACAGCGCCTCGCGCTCATCCTCAGGGGTCACGTCCGCCAGGGCCTCGCACAGCCTCTCCGCCAGCAGAAACCAGTCGAACGCCTCGCCGCCGATCAGGTACCGGTAGTGGCGACCGTTCTCCACCTCCTCGGCCAGCGGCCACTGCCCCGCCCCTTCCAGGACAGCGATGAACCAGTGGCGCTCACCGCTCTGGACTAACTCCCGCAGCCGCGCGAGGAGATCTGCTACCTGTGGGCTGGAATCGAGAGATGCTGGGGGCTTAGCCATCTCGGCAACCCTATATAGCCTGGCCGCCGCAGCACTTCTTGTACTTGCGGCCGCTACCGCAGGGGCAGGGCTCGTTGCGGCCTACCTTGCGCCCCGACGCTCGCCCGTCTGGGCGGCCGGCGACCGAACCACCCGGACGAGCCGTGGTGGCGATGGCCGCTCCGCCCATCCTCACGGCTTGACCCGCTGCCGCGGCGCGCGCCTGTGCGGGCGTGGGCGTCTCTTTAGCGGGCCCGCTCTCCTGCATCTGCCCGCTGGGAGGCTGGGGCGCTGCGGCCGCCGTCTGTGGCATCAGAGTTACGTGGAAGATGCGCCGCACCACGGTCTGCCGGATATGAACCTTCAACTGGTCCCACATATCGTGGGCTTCCCGCTTATACTCCACCAGCGGGTCGCGGCCGCCGTAGCCGCTCAGGCCTATCCCCTGGCGCATCTCGTCCAGCGCCGTCAGATGGTACACCCAGAGCCGGTCTATGGTGCCCAGCATCACCAGCCGTTCCAGCGTCCGCATCTTCTCCTCGCCCAGCTCCTTCTCCTTCGCCTCGTAGGCTTGCTGGGCGAAGCCAAGCATCTCCTCGAATATCTCATCGCTGCTCATCTGGGAGAAACGGTGCTCGGTAAAGTGGGCGGGCAGGGGCACTATAGTCTTCAGCTCGGCCAGCAGTGCGCCCAGGTCCCAGTCTTCGGCGCGATCGCCGGGCATGAACGCCTCGAACGCCGACTCGACCTCCTCCTCGATCATCTCGATCACGTTGGAGCGGATGTCGGCGCCCTCCAGGATCTTACGGCGCTCGGCGTAGATCAGTGCGCGATGGCGGTTCATAACGTCGTCGTACTGGACGACGTGCTTGCGGATGTCAAAGTTGTAGCCCTCAACCTTGGTCTGAGCCTGCTCTATCGCCTTGGAGATCATGCCGCTCTCCAGGGGCGTCTCCTCATCCATTCCCATTTTGCCCAGGAGGTCGGGCACCCAGTCCGGGGAGAAGCGGCGCATCACGTCATCGCTGAAGGAGACGAAGAAGCGGGAGCTGCCGGGGTCACCCTGACGACCCGACCGTCCGCGGAGCTGGTTGTCGATGCGCCTCGCCTCGTGGCGCTCCGTGCCCATGATGTGCAGCCCGCCGGCGTCCACTACCCTTTCGTGCTCCACCTGCCACTGCTCCCGCGCCTCCCGGCGGATCGCCTGCGCCTCCTTTTGCGACGCGGCTACCAGGTCCACATCGCGCTTGTGGGCCAGCTCCTCCGCCAGCTGCTCGAGGTTGCCGCCGAGGACGATATCAGTGCCGCGGCCCGCCATGTTGGTGGCGATGGTGACGGCGCCGTAGCGGCCGGCCTGGGCGATGATGGAAGCCTCACGCTCGTGGTGTTTGGCGTTGAGGATCTGCGGCTCCTTCAGGGGGCAGATCTTGTGATGCGTCCCGCACCCCTCCAGCTCGCACCTCGATAGGCGCTTCAGCAGGTCCGCCAGCGACTCCGAGTTTTCGATGGAGACCGTGCCCACGAGGACGGGCCGGCCGCCGGCGTGCATCTCCTGGATCTCTTCCACCACGGCCCGGTACTTGCCCGTCTCCGACCGGAAGATGATGTCCGACTCATCGTCGCGAACCATGGGACGGTGGGTGGGGACTACGAGCACGTCCAAGCCGTAGATGGTATGGAACTCCTCCCGTTCCGTCCAGGCCGTGCCGGTCATGCCGGCTAGCTTCTCGTACAGGCGGAAGTAGTTCTGGAGGGTGATGGTGGCGTAGGTGATGCTCTCCCGCTGGATGCGAACGCCCTCCTTAGCCTCCACCGCCTGGTGCAGGCCGTCCGACCAGCGGCGGCCTTGCATCAGACGCCCCGTGAACTCATCCACGATGATCACTTCGCCGTCCTTCACCACGTATTGATGGTCTCGCTGGAAGAGGGCACGGGCGCGCAGGGCCGCATCCAGGAAGCGGGTGAGGCGGAGGTTCGTCGTGTCGTAGATGTTATTTATGCCCAGCGCCTTCTCCACCTTGGAGGAGCCTTCATCGGTCAGGGAGACGGAGCGATGCTTGACGTCCACCACGAAGTCCGTCTCCGGGTCAAGCCTGGGCACGATCCGGGAGAAGGTCCGGTATATCTCCTCCGTCTCCTCCGCCGGGCCGCTGATGATCAGGGGCGTGCGCGCCTCGTCTATGAGGATGTTATCCACCTCGTCCACGATGGCGTAGTTGTGCGGCGTATCGGGCCGCTGGGCGGTCCGGGTCAGGTCCACCACCATGTTGTCCCGCAGATAATCGAACCCGAAATCGTTGTTGGTGCCGTAGGTGATGTCCGCGCGGTAGGCATCCCCTCTAGCGACAGGCGTCAGGTAGCGCAGGCTGGGGTTATCCAGGTTTGCGGCGGGATCGTACAGGTAGGAGGCATCGTGCTGAAGCACCCCGATACTGAGCCCAAGCGCGTGGTAGATAGGCCCCATCCATTGCGTGTCGCGCTTGGCCAGGTAGTCGTTGACGGTGATCAGATGCGCGCCCTTGCCTTCGAGGGCGTTGAGATAGATGGCCAGGGTGGCCACCAGCGTCTTCCCCTCGCCGGTCTTCATCTCCGATATCTTGCCCTGGTGGAGGACGACGCCGCCCAGCACCTGTTCATCGTAGTGGCGCAGGCCTATGCGCCTCTCGGATATCTCCCGTACGGCGGCGAACGCCTGCGGCAGGATATCCTCCAGCGTCTCGCCATCGCCCAGGCGGGCCCGGAACTCGTCCGTCTTCGCCCGGATTTCGGCGTCGGAGAGGGCGGCTGTCTCCTCCGTCCTCTCGTTCACTCGCTGGACGAGAGGACGGACCTTGCGCAGCTCCTTCTCGTTGTAGTCGCCGCCCAGGGCCCTCTTGATCGTACCTATGACCATATGTCTATCCGTGCACCTTCCCCATGCACCATAAGGTTAGTGACGCCCGCAGCGGGCGCCGGTTCAATGATACCAGCTTTGCGGCAGCGGAGGGGGAGGCGGCCTAGTCTTCGTCGAACAGGGCGCCCACGGACTGGCCGGTGTGGATGCGCCGGATCGCCTCCCCGAACAGCGGCGCCACAGAGAGCACCGTGATGTTCGGCGCCTGCTTCTCCGGAGCGATGGGGATCGTATCCGTCACCACCAGCTCCTTAATGGGCGACTCTTCGATCCGCTGCACGGCGGGGCCGGAGAGGATGGGGTGCGTGGCGCCGGCGTAGACCTCCTTGGCGCCGTTGCGGCGCACGATCTCCGCCGTGGCAACCATCGTCGCCGCCGTGTCCACCTCATCGTCTATGATCAGGGCGTTCGTGCCGCTCACCTCGCCGATGATGTTCACCGCCTCCACCTTCTCCTGGTTGCCGATCCGCCTCTTCTCGACGATGGCGATGGGCACCCCCAGCCGGTCGGCCATGTGGCCCGCCCTCTTCGCGTCCCCAACGTCCGTAGCCACTACGGTGAGGTCGCGCAGGTTCTTGTCGCGGAAGTAGCGGGCCAGCAGGGAGAGGGCGGTCAGCTCGTCGACAGGGATGTTGAAGAAGCCCTGCACCTGGCCGGCGTGGAGGTCGATGGTAAGGAGGCGGTCCGCCCCCGCCGTCTCGATGAAGTTGGCCATCAGGCGGGCGGTTATGGGCACCCGCGGCTGGTCCTTCTTATCGCTGCGGCCGTAGCCGTAGTAGGGCACAACGGCGGTGATGCGTCCCGCCGAGGCCCGCTTGGCGGCGTCGATCATGATGAACAGCTCCATCAGCCGCGTATTCACGGGAGAGGCGATGGGCTGGACCAGGAAGACGTCGCGGGCACGGATGTTCTCCAGGAAACGGACGAAGATGTTCTCGTTGCTGAACTGGAACACCTCGC
>JADFNQ010000116.1 GCA_022563285.1 Chloroflexota bacterium
CTCTCGGCTCCCCCTGACCGTAGGAGGCCCGGAAAGCGGTCCCTATCTCACAGATGCCCCGCTCCAGGGCGAAGCCCTCGCCCTCCAGGTAATCGGCGAGCCAGGCGGCGGCCTTCTCCTCCTGGAAAGCGACCTCCGGGTTGGCATGAAGCTTGAGGCTTAGCGCGATAAGCTCGTCGCGGCGGCGGTCCACCTCGGCGATCACCCGCTTCTTGAGCCGCTCACGGTCGGGCATGGACTCACCCTCCTTTCCAGATAGGGCCGCTCCATTCTATAGACAACGGGGGCCGGGGAACAAGGAACGGGGAAGTCACGGGGTCAAGGCTATTTCGAGAGCTATCCCGCGGCCTGAAGTCCGCGTCTCCCTTCGGCAAGCCCCGCAGTTAAGCGCGCGATGACTATGGTTCCCGCTGCTTCCTGTCCTCTGTTCCCTGCTATACTCTATTCGCCCTTTCGACGCCATGGACCTGAAGCGCTACGTCCGCGACGTGCCAGACTTCCCGGAGCCGGGGGTGCTGTTCCGCGACATCACCCCGCTGTTGCAGAACGCCGAGGCGTTTCAGTACGCCGTGCAGAAGCTCAGCGAACGGTTCCAGGGCAGGAACCTGGACGCCGTGGTCGGGATCGAATCGCGCGGCTTCCTGTTCGCGGCGCCGCTGGCAATCAACCTGGGGCTGCCGCTGGTGCCCGTGCGTAAGCCCGGCAAGCTGCCTGCGGCCCACATGACCGCGGAGTACGCCCTGGAGTACGGCACCAGCCAGCTGGATATCCACAGCGACGCCCTGGGGAAGGACGCTGCGGTGGTCATCGTGGACGACCTGATCGCGACCGGCGGGACGGCTGTGGCCGCGGCCAAGCTGGTGGAGCTCCTGGGGGCGAGGGTGCACGCCTTCGCCTTCCTGGTGGAGCTGGCCGGCCTGGGCGGCCGGGAGCGGCTGCGCGACTACGAGGTGGTGTCGCTGCTCCGCTACGAGTGACGGGGGCGAGTAGGGTGCCTGAAGCCGTGCTCAGCTTGACAGCGCCTATAGGGACAGATAACATTCAGGCACAACCGAATAGGGCAGCACTCTTATCCAGAGCGGTGGAGGGAACGGCCCGAGGAAGCCCGGCAACCGGCTGGGAAGGGTCAGGGGTCAACGGCCCCAGGCCAGACCCCTAAGACCCGTCCCGCACGGTGCCAACTCCGACCCGCCTTGGCGGGATAGATGAGAGTGGTGAGTTGAAAGACTTCTCCACCGCGCGAGGAGTTTTTTATTGCCTAGAAGCGAGAATAGATTGCTCCCGATCGAATGGCTGTCCGGCGGCCGGATACGCCTGATAGACCAGACACGGCTCCCGCAGGACGAGTCCTACCTGGAGACATCCGACTACCGCGACCTGGCGGCGGCGATCCGCGAGATGAAGGTGCGGGGAGCGCCGCTGATAGGGATCACGGCCGCCTACGCGCTGGCCCTGGCCGCCCACGAGGGCGGCGACGCCGGGAAGGACGAACTCATGTCGCGGTTGAGGACGGCGGCGGAGGAGCTGCGCGCCACCAGGCCGACGGCGGTGAACCTGGCCTGGGCGCTGGAGCGTGCCTTGGCCGTCGCCGAGGCCGCCGCCGACCCCGACAGCGCTATCGACGCCCTGGAAGCGGAGGCGCGGCGCATCCACGAGGCGGAGATCGCGGCGAACCAGCGCATCGGGGCCAACGGCGCGTCCCTCCTGGCCACGGGGAGCACGCTCCTCACCCACTGCAACACCGGATCGCTGGCCACCGGCGGCTACGGCACCGCCCTGGGTATCGCGCGCGCCGCGCGGGAGGTGGGCAAGCTGGAGCGGGTGTACGTAACGGAGACCCGCCCCCTCCTCCAGGGGGCGCGGCTGACCACCTGGGAGCTACAGCGCGATGGTATCCCCTTCACCCTGGTTGTAGACAGCGCCGCCGGGTCGCTCCTGCGGCGCGGCCTGGTGCAGGCGGTGGTAGTGGGAGCGGACCGCATCGCCGCCAACGGCGACGTAGCGAATAAGATAGGCACCTATCCGCTGGCGGTGCTGGCGCGGGAGAACGGCGTGCCTTTCTACGTTGCCGCACCCATCAGCACGATCGACTTCAACACGTCCCGCGGCGACGAGATCCCCATCGAGGAGCGATCCCCGATCGAGGTCACAACCCTGGCAGGGGTTGAGACGACGATGGGGGGAGCGACGGCGGCCAACCCGGCCTTCGACATCACGCCAAGCGCCTACGTAACCGCCATCATCACCGAGAACGGCGTGGCCCGTGCGCCCTACGAGGCGTCCCTGGCGGGGCTGCTCAGGGAGGAGGCGCCCTCCCGTGGCTGAAGCGACGGTGGGGATCATCGGCGGCAGCGGCTTCTACCAGATGGAGGGGCTATCGGACGCCTACGAAGTGCGCGCCGATACGCCCTTCGGCGAGCCGAGCAGCGCCATCGTTGTGGGGACGCTGGAGGGGGAGCGGGTAGCCTTCCTGTCCAGACACGGGCCCGGCCACCGCATCCTGCCCCAGGAGCTGCCTTCGCGGGCCAACATCTACGCGTTGAAGACCCTCGGCGTGGAGGTCATCGTCGGCGTGAGCGCGGTGGGCAGCCTGCGGGAGGATATCGAGCCCCTGCACCTGGTGGTGCCGGACCAGCTCATCGACCGCACGCGGGGGCGGCCGTCGACGTTCTTCGGCGAGGGGTTAGTCGCTCATATCGGCTTCGCCGACCCGTTCTGCCCGGAGCTGCGGCCACCGCTGGTGGCCTCGGCGCGAGAGGCGGGCGCGACGGCGCACGACGGGGGCACCTACGTGGCGGTGGAAGGTCCGGCCTTCTCCACAC
Organism: Chloroflexota bacterium; assembly: GCA_022563285.1. Classification (GTDB taxonomy): domain Bacteria; phylum Chloroflexota; class Dehalococcoidia; order SM23-28-2; family RBG-16-64-32; genus JADFNQ01. The sequence goes on from JADFNQ010000116.1 coordinate 2,823, forward strand.
GGGCGGAATCGAACCTCTACCGCAGCTGGGGCGCGGAGATCATCGGCATGACGGCGCTGCCGGAGGCGAAGCTCGCACGCGAGGCCGAGATATGCTACAGCATCCTGGCCTGCGCAACGGACTACGACTGCTGGCACGACGATGAGGCCGACGTGTCGGCAGGCCTGATCGTGGCCAACCTGCGGAAGAACGTGGCGGTCTCCCGGGAGGCGATTCGGCTGTTCCTGCGCCGCCTGCCCGGCCAGCGCCAGTGCGGGTGCCGCAGCGCACTGGCGGACGCCCTGGTGACCCCGTTGGAGCTGGTTCCTCCGGCCACACTGGCGAAGCTGGAGCCGCTGATAGCGAAGTACCTAACGGCGGCTGAGAAGGCCCGCTGATGGTCGATACCACCCTCCCCAGCGACCGCCGAGCGGCCAGCCGCGAATACGCTGTGGAACGGCTGGAGCAGGCCGATGGGATCCGCGCCCTGCTGGCCCCAGAAGGGGCCTACGCAGCCTACGCCCTCGCCCAGCTGGCGCCGTCCCTATTCACCCACAGCGAGTGGTGGTCCGCCAGCGGCCCCACCGGCCGCGCCACCGTCCTGCATTCGCGGGGAGGCCTGGGCCGGGCCATGGTCACGTTCGGCGACTCCGCAGCGCTTGACGTTCTCCTGGGTCTCCACCCAGGGTCGCGGTTCTGCTTCGCCAGCTTCCGGCCGGAGCACAGGGAGATAGTGCAGCGCCACTTCATGCTGAGCCGCAACGAGCTCATGGTGCGCATGTCCATCGGCAAAGAGACGTTCCAGCCGGTGGAAGGAGAAGCGGTGCGGCTGCAGGGACGGGACATCGGCCGCATCAACCGGCTCTACTCGGTAGAAGGCGGCCCGGGGTCCTACACTTCCCGCCACGTGGACCAGGGTGTATACTACGGCGTTATCTCGGACGAAAAGCTGGTGAGCATCGCAGGGACGCATGTGGACTCTCCCGGGGAACGCGTGGCGGTGGTAGGCAACGTGTTCACTCACCCGCGCTACCGCGGCGGGGGCCTGGCCACTATCGCCACCAGCGTCGTGACCCAAGCTCTACTTGAGCATTGCGATCTGGTCGCTCTGACCGTGGAGGCGAGCAACGCGCCGGCCATTGCTGTATACGCAAAGCTTGGCTACCGTCAAGAGTGTACCCTGTATGAGGTAACAGCCGTCCGCAAGGACGCGCTGGGCATGATCAGTAGCCTGCGGCGCCTGGCCGCCGCCTGGCGGGGCCGCCGGCAGGGCAAGGAGGTAGTGACTCGATGAGAGCGGAGTTCGCGGAGGCGCCCGCGTGACCTTCTCCATCGTCGCCCGCTGCCCGCGCACCGGGATGCTAGGGGTGGCTACCTCTAGCAAGGCCATAGCGGCGGGAGCTGCCGTGCCTTACTGCCGCGCCGGCGTGGGCGCCATCGCCAGCCAGGCGTTCGGCAACCCCTACCTGGGGATCGAAGGCCTTCGCTTCCTGGAGCAAGGGCTGACCGCGGAGCGCGCCCTGGAGAGGTTGATCGAGAGCGACCGCGGCCGCGACCTCCGTCAGGTGGCGATCGTCGATCGCGAAGGGAATACGGCAGCGTACACCGGCGCCAGGTGTATCCCCTGGGCGGGTCAGGCGGAGGGCGGCGGTCACATCTGCCTGGGCAACATCCTGGCCGGCGAAGAGGTAGTCAAAGCGATGTCCCGCGCCTTCGAGGTCAGCGTCGACGAGGAGCTGCCGGAGCGGCTCCTGCAGGCGCTGGCGGCCGGTCAAGAGGCCGGCGGCGACCGCCGCGGCCGCCAGTCCGCCGGCATATACGTCGTCCATACGGAGGAGTACCCGTACTGCGACCTGCGCGTGGACGATCACCCGGAGCCGATAGCCGAGCTGCGGCGTGTATTCGAGGTGTTCCAGCAGTGGGTGCCGTTGCTACCTATGGCGCCGCGTCGGGACGACTACACGCCTCAATGGGAAGCGACCGTACGGATGCGCGAGATGCTGGAGGCGTCGTTGGAGGAAGAGGCGGCCACAAGGGAGCGATAATGACCAAACCCACCGTAGAATACGACATCAAGGATCTGGATCTGGCCGAAGACGGTAACAAGCGCATCGAGTGGGCGGCGCGGGAGATGCGGGTCATCAACCACATTCGCGAGCGATTCGCCAGGGAGCGGCCGCTGTCGGGCCGGCGGGAATC
>JADFNQ010000117.1 GCA_022563285.1 Chloroflexota bacterium
GGTGGTGACCGAACAGAGCACCGCCATGACGGCCGCCGCGCCGGCGAGGACGAAGAACGCCAGCCGCCAGTCGACCGTTATCGCCAGCCCCATGGCGAGGGCGGGCGCCAACGCCTGGCCCAGGTTGCCGGCTACGCCGTGAAACCCCAGCGCCAGGCCGCGCTGCCGTACGCCCTGCGCCATCAGCGATAACCCCGCCGGGTGGTAGAGGCCGATGCAGAACCCCAGCAGGGCGAGCGTCCCGGCCAGGAACCACTCGTTAGGGGAGAGGCCCACGAGGACCAGCGAGACGGCGGCGCCGACGAAGGCGTAGAGCAGGACCCGCCGCGAGCCCAGCCGGTCGGTGAGGAAGCCGGCGGGGATGGCGCTTCCCCCGAACGCCCAGCTAAACACCGAGGCGATGGTGCCCAGGATCACCGCCCGCAAGCCGAAGTCCTCCGCGATGCGGGTAAGGAGGGCCGGATAGGTGAGCTCGATAACGTGGATGAGGGCGTGAGCGAAGGCGGTGTAGGTTATCAGGCGGCGTTCGGCGGCGTTCATGGGCGCACCGCAGATTATACGATTACGAGCGGGTGTCAGGCACGCCGCCAGGGCGGGAGGGTGTTCGGAGGGCCTCTAGACCAGGCTCTCTGCCCGCATCTCGTCCAGCGTGGCCTCAAACGCCTGCAGGGTGCGGTCGACGTCCTCGTCGCTGTGGACGGCGGAGACGAGGCCGCCCGTCATCCCCATCAGGTCCACTCCGTGGTTGAGCATCCCCTGCTTCAGCGCCAGCGCCACCTGAGGAGCTGTGCGCGGCGGTGCCTTCCCGTCCCGTAGCGGCCACTCGATCCCGTCCTGCGGGCGGGAGCACTCACTGTTCAGCGACACGTGAAAGTAGGAGGCCAGCCCGTACACGCATCCCTCCACCTCACGAGAGGTGATCGCCTGGTTCATTCCGCGTACTAGGCGAGCGGTAGCGGCTTCGGCGCGGGCGTGGAATTCGCCCGTCTCCACCAGGGAGAGCATCGTCACTCCGGCGGCCGCCGAGAGGGGGTTGGCGTTGAAGGTGCCGGGGTGGAACACCCGCCGGCGCGTATTCCAGGCGGCGTCATCGCGGAACTCCATCAGGGAGACGATGTCCGCCTCCCCGGCGACGGCGCCGCCGGGGAGGCCACCGGCCAGGATCTTCGCCACCGTCGTCAGGTCCGGTGTGACGGCGTAGTGGGCCTGGGCGCCGCCGGGCGAGACGCGGAATCCCGTCACCACCTCGTCGAAGATGAGGACGGTGTTGTGCTGGGCCGTAACCTCTCGCAGGTCCGCCAGGAAGCCGTCCCGCAGAGGGAATGTGCCCCAGGAGGCGCCCGTGGGCTCCAGGATCACCGCCGCCACATCGTTGTCCGCCAGCCTGCTCTCCACCAGGGAGATGTCGTTCTGGGGCAGGCTGATGGTGTTGCTCAGGGTCGCGTCCGGGACGCCGGCCGACCGAGGTGTGTCCGACTCCCCGTATCGGGCCCCCACCACGCTATCGTGCCAGCCGTGGAAGTGGTGATCGAACTTGAGCAGCCTGTCGCGACCGGTGTAGGAGCGGGCCAGGCGTATCGCCATCAGCGTCGCCTCGGTGCCGGAGTTGGTGAAGCGGACGGCCTCCGCGCTGGGGATCAGACGCTTGACCAGCGCCCCCCACTTCAGCTCCAGCTCGTGGCTGGCGCCGTAGTGGGTGCCCTTCGCCGCCTGCTCCTGGACGGCGCGGGTGATGTCTGGGTAGGCGTGGCCCAGGAACAGAGCGCCGTGGCCCATCACGTAGTCCACGACCTCGTTGCCGTCCACATCCCACTTACGGCTCCCCTGGGCGTGGTCGACATAAAGCGGGAAGGGCGTCAGGTGACGGATATCGTGCGTGACCCCGGAAGGGAAGGTCCTCACCGCCTCCTCGTGCAACCGGTCCGAGCCGGGATGGAGGCGACGATAGGTCTCCCGTATCGTCGTCATTCAAACTCCTCACGAGGCTGGGGCCGGGGCCGGATGTAAGGCACAACCGGCAGATCGCGCATGGTGAGAAGGCCGACGGCACGGCTGTGCACCACAGCGGGGATGCAGTTGGTGACGATCGCCGCGGTGGCCTGGTCCCCCTGGAGGCCGCCGGGGATACGCACCTCAATCGGGGGCGTACCGTCGATGCGGATGACGTCTCGCGGGTCCTTGACGCCGAGCGACATCTCCAGGTCAAGCCGCACGACCTCGCGCCCGGCCGAGAGCCCCCGCACGGACTGACGCAACCCCCGCACGTAGCCCCTCTCTACGGAGAAGAATTCGGTCTTGTGACGCCTACGGGCAACCAGCGGCTCCAGCGTCTCCGTTACGTCATCCAGTCGCCAGGCCATGGAGTCGGCGAGCATGAGCAGCGACTCGCGCAGGCCCACGTGGCCGATGTTTCCCTCGTTGGCGCCGCGCTGGAACCCCTCCACGCTCAGCCCCACGCCCACCTTGCGCTGGAGCTGCATGCGCCGCGAACCCACATCGACCACCCGCTCCACGTGGATGGAGCGCACCTGCTGGCTGGCGGTGGCCAGCACCAGGGGCAGGAAGTCCATAACGAAGCCCGGGTTCACGCCCGTCCCCAGAATCCGCACTCCGGTCTCGCGAGCACGTCGGTCCAGCTTGCGCGATATCTCCGGCTGGCGCACCCAGGGGAACGATAGCTCCTCGCAACTTGAGATGACGCTCTTCTCGGAGGAGATGATAGAGATGAGCTGGGGGTAGACGGTGGTGAGGGAGGAGCCGATGCTGTGGACGACCACGTCGGCGTAGACGTCCCTGAGCAGAGGCTCCGCCTCGTAGGCCACGTTGATGCCCAGGGTGCGACCGGCATTAGCCGCCTCGCCAAGGTCCAGGCCCGCCTTGGCGGGGTGGGAATCGATGGCGCCGACGATCTCGATCTCCGGCCGGCTGAGGCAGAGACGCACCACCTCAGCGCCGATGGCGCCGATCCCGTAGTGTATGGTGCGAATCCTCTCCTGGGTCACGTACGGCTCCACATTCCAGGGCTTATCCGGCATCAGCCAGGAACTCCAGCGCTATTCGGTTAAACGCCTCCGGCTCCTCGAAGTAAACGGAGTGGCCGGCGCCGGGCACCACCACCATGCGCGCGCCGGGGATGAGGCCGCGCGCCACCTCCATCAGGGGCGGCGGCATAACCTCATCGTGCTCACCGCCGATAAACAGCACCGGCGCCTGGATGGCGGCCAGCGCCTCGCGGCTGGCGGCGGCCTCTGGGTCGCGTTCCAGCGCGCGCAGGCGCAGCACCCGCTCCTCGGTCTGGAGGCGGTTCGGCCCCTCCTCGTTCAGGAGCCGGATCTGCTTGTAGAGGAACGCTTTCTGCTTCTCTCGCCGCGCGAACCCCGGTCCCAGCGCCCGTTTCACGCCCTCGCGGCGGCGGCGGTCCCAGACCGCGCGGGCGTTGATCCGCAGATCCTCGTCCGCGGCCAGCCATACCTCCCGCCGCATGCCGGCGAACGTATTCCCCATGACCAGCGCGCTCACCCGCTCCGGGTAGGCGATGGTGAAGCCCAGGCAGGTGAGGCCGCCCATGGACTGAGCGACCAGGGCCGCCCGCCCGATGCCGAGATGGTCGAGGAGGCCGCGCAGGTCCTCCACGAACGCCGCCGGGCCGGAGTCCTGGCCGTCCAGGGAGAACCCCCAGCCGCGATGGTCGAAGGTGACGCAGCGGTACTTGCGGGAGAAGACGGGCACCTGCTGCCACCAGCTCAGGTGGTTGCCGCCGGCGCCGTGGGCGAACACGACAGGCAGCCCCTTACCGTGCTCCTCGTAGTACAGACTGACTCCGCTGACCTCTGCTGTAGGCATCGTCGCTCGGCACGATGGTATACGACATCGGACGACCTAGCAAGCTAGCCCTGCGGGGCGAGGCGCCCCGCAGGGGTGCGCTGAACTATTGACAGGGAAGGCTACTCGACGAGCTTCATGCTTGCCGAATCGTACCTCCCACTAAGAACGATGAGCGGAAGCGAAGCGACGTTGCCGAAATCCGCCTCCCTTAACTCAGGCTGTCCCTTGGTTGGGAGGGTGTTAACGGACAAGGCCCTGAAGAGGGCAGCGAGCACTGATGTGGATTTGTGGATAACTTTCTACAAAGTCGCTATAGCATATAAGCGCGATATAGCCTACAATAGCGCTGAATGGCACGCGCCACAAATGACCCTTTCAATCTCTCCCTGGGAGCTGCGGCCGATCCCAGGCGCAGTGCCCGCCGCCGCCCCCACCCCACCCTCCCACCGCTGCCGCCGCCGTCGATACATACCCCCGAGCCTGACGCACCGACGGAAGAGCGCCATGAGACGATCCAGCCTTCTCCCTTCGCCGTTACCTCAACCGGTTTCGGCACGGAAGCGCAACCGACGCGCAGGCGGGGCAGCCGCGGCGGACGACGCCATAAGAAGGCGGTCACCGCCACTGCCGAGCCGCCAAAAGAGGCCAGCGCTGTGACGGAGCCCGAACCGCAAGCCAAGCCTAAGCGCAGGCGGGGCAGCCGCGGCGGACGTCGCCGCAAGAAGGCTGTCGCCGTTGTCTCCGAGCCGAGGGCAGAGGTGGCCACCAGTTCTGAGCCCGCACAAGAACCCCCAGCTGCGAGGGAAGAGGCCGAACCGGAGACGAAGCCCAAGCGCAGGCGGGGCAGCCGCGGCGGACGACGCCACAAGAAGGCGGCCGCGACTGTCGTCGAGCCGAAGGCGGAAGCGCCCGCGGCAGAAGGCGAGGCGAAGCGACGCACGCCGAGTAAGCAGGCCACCGCTGACGCCGTTCCCTCCACCGTCGCCGCCAAACCACCCCTAAGCAGACGGGCCCGTATCCCCGTCACCGGAGCGCCCACCGACGCGGTCCCCAAGCCCTTCGCCCACCCCGCCGAGTACGAGTTCGCCCGCATCCTCGACTTCTACGGGATCGAATGGCAGTACGAGCCCCGCTCCTTCCCCCTGCGCCGGGCGAACGGCCACGT